>NZ_JBDOBO010000005.1:0-111560 GCF_047723935.1 Gluconobacter sp. | reverse complement strand
CCCAACGCCAGTGCGACTGAAATCCCGCCCCGCAGCCCTCCCCAGGTCAAAACACCGAGAGCCCTGCCACGCTCACCCTTTTTCAGATGAACCGGCATCGTGGACAGGAACACGCTCAACCCGCGGACAATCACAGACAGGGGAATGATGATGAGCGTCGCCACGAGATTGGGCAGATGCGGCGTGATCTCAAGAAGTTCGAAACCGATCAGCAAGAACAACAGCGCGTTCAGAATTTCGTCGATCAGGCCCCAGAAGGTGGTGAGTTCCTGCCGGGAGTGCTCGGGGATTGCACGCTTGCCAGCATCCGTGGCCAACCACATCCCAGCCACAACGACGGCGATAGGGCCGGACATGTGCAGAGAGCTGGCAAGACTGTAAGTTCCCGTTGCCAGGGCCAGAGAGGCCAGCAGATCAATCTGCATATCCTCTACGCCGCGAATGATTTTCAGAGCGATCCATCCCAAAACGCCCCCCAGCAGGCCTCCACCGACTGCTTCCACCAGAAAGCGCACAACAAAATCCGTCATTGCAACGCTGTGCACGTCTCCGGTCGCAAGGCCGATGACGGTCCCGTACATGACGATGCCAACACCATCGTTAAACAGACTTTCCCCGGCGAAAGTCGCCTGAAGGGCTTCCGGCAACCCCAGACGACGCAGCATTCCCACGACGGAAACCGGGTCAGTTGGGGCAAGAATGGCGCCCAGAACGACACACCAGCTAAAGGGAACATTCATGCCCAATAACGGGAATACAAACCATGCTGCGCCCGCCAGCAGCCCCACTGCCAGAACTGTGCCCAGAATGGCCAGCGCGGCAACAGCTTTTCCCCGTGAGAGCAACAATCCGAGATTGACCTGCATGGCGCCAGCAAACAGCAGGAAAGACAGCGCCCCCTCCAGAAGAGTTTCCGGCAGATTGACCTGACCGAGAAGAGTGCGGGGGATGTGCTGAAGGTCGTAGCCTGGCACCAGAGGGTTGATCAGCATGATCAACATGGAGATGACCATGCTGATCAGAAGGATACCGATCGTCAGAGGAAGCTTGAAAAGACGCTCGTTCAGAACCCCGAAACACGTTGCTCCCAGCATCAGCAAGGCAAAGAGACCCAGCGAGTTCATCCGTTCTTCTCCTCCTGACAGTGCATCATGCACTGACCTTCCGTCGCCAGCCATCAATTCCGTTGCGACGCATTTTTATACGGTCCGTCAGAAACAGAAGCTTCTGTAACAGGCAGAGTTTCCTGCGAAAGATTTCAACATACTACGGGTCAGGATTTTGATGTACCGTTATTCTGAAGACGCGACAGGCGGTTAGCGAGAAAGCCCGTCACCGCGACTTCTTCAGCCGACAGTCCATGCTCCGGCGTGTCCAGAACATCCTGGGCCCGTTTCTGAAATGCTGCCCTCAGGGTTCCATCCAGATGCCCATCCACCACACAGGGATTGATATAGCTTTTGCGACAAACCGCAGGCGTATTGCCAAGCCGGGCAGCCACGGACTTCACCGCTTCCACAACCTGTTTTTTGGCCTTCGCTTTTGTATCGTAGCCACTGAAGGCACAGAGCGTGACGGCGGCAAGCTGCGTAGCGGCCCAAGTGCGAAAATCCTTGGCCGTAATGTCCTCACCAGTGATGGTCTGAAGGTAGTCGTTCACGTCCTGTGAGTGCACATCGTGGCGTTCACCGTTCTCATCCAGATACTGGAAGAGACGTTGCCCCGGCAGATCTTCGAGCCGTGACACAAGCCGCGCCAGCCGGGCGTCGGACAAATCCAGATGCTGCTCAATCCCATGTTTGGCCCTGAAATCAAGCGTGACGTGCTTCCCGGTCACATCCACATGCCGGTGCCGTAGCGTCGTCAGGCCATAACTACGGTTTTCGCGTGCGTACCGGTCATTTCCGATCCGGGCCATCGTCCGTTCCATAATGAAGACAATCGCGGCCAGAACACGGTCCCGGTCCAGCTTTTTTCGCGCCAGATCCTTTGCCACCTGCGCTCTCAAGGCAGGAAGATGCTCACTGAATACAAGCATTCGACCAAACTTGGCGACGTCCCGGGTTTCCCGCCATTTAGGATGATAGCGATACTGCAACCGCCCCCGCGCATCTGTGCCAACAGCTTGCAGATGACCATCGGGATCAGCACAGATCCAGACATCGCGATAAGCCGGAGGAATTCCCAGGCGTTTCAGGCGCCCAATAACGTCCTGATCCGTGATGCGCTCCCCGGAAGGATCGTAATAGGCGAAGCCTTTGCCGGCTCGTCTGCGGGTAATTCCTGGTTCCGTCCTGTCCACATAATGCAGACCCGCGCGCCGGGCCTGTTTCTGCTCAGGTGAAAGTCTTGCTGTCACGGTTTCGCGGTTCCCTGTCCGTCCAACTGTAACAGCGTGCTGCTGGAACCGGAGTTTCGTCAGATCTGCTTACGCTTCCTGATACTTCCTGACATGACACCTGCTTTTCCACAGGTGACTTACAAGGAGGACATTACGGGTAGGGAATACAGATGTGAAACGACTGTTGTTGGGATGCGGTATCTTCCTGCTCGCAAGCTGCGCATCGCATGCACCATCCGATATGTCAGAAACTGCTGACAGCAACGACGGCCCCCCGTTCAGTCAGACGGGCAGTGGGCCTGGTGGAGGCCGCGGCGGCGGTAACAGCATCTGGTCTGATGTATTTCGTACCGCCCTTCAAACTGGAATGGGCTTCGTCCACCACTGAACGAAGCCAGACCCTTATTTGTCTTCGTAACTCAGTCGCCATTCAGCAGGCTCTACATCCGCAAGGCTGTACCATTCCTTCATGAGCGGATGGTGCAACATGCTCTGAACCCAAGCTTTCACAACGGGGTCAACATTAAGTTGATACGTGTGAATCCGGATAGCGACGGGCGCATACATGCAGTCAGCCACCGTCAGGACGTCCCCGAACAGATATGGCGTGGCCGTGCCGGAGCGTATAAGTGCCCCCTTCAGGGTCTCACTCAGCAGAGCAACATCCTTGGCCAGATCTTCGCTGATTTCTGACAAAGGCGCTGGAACACGTTCCACATCCATCGGGCAATTCTGCCGGATTGGGCGGAAACCGGCGTGCATCTGGGCGCTGACGCTGCGGGCATGAGCACGCACCACACGGTCCTGCGGCCAAAGAGACGGCTCATGCTCGGCGCAGTATTCGCAGATGGCCAGACTTTCCCAGACATGCGCGCCATCATGCTGAAGATACGGAACCAGCTTGTTGGGAGAGAGCGCGTGGATTTCCGTGGTCTTGCCACCGCCCTTGAGAGCAATAACCTTCTCGTCCACATCCAGCTTCGCCAGCTTGACGGCCAGCCAGCCTCGCAGGGACCAGGACGAATACCGCCGCGACCCGATCAGAAGTGTCCCTGCCATGCTTACGCTCCCGCCAGAATAAACCCGCCGCCCAGAACACGGCTCCCATCATACAGAACACATGCCTGCCCCGGGGCCGGCATGGCTGGCTCCAGCAGTTCGACTAGCGCGCCACCATTTTCAAGAGGCTTCACCACCGCATCCCGGAGCTTCTCACGGGCACGAATCTGCACACCACAGGATACACCTTCCGGCGGAGCATCAATCAGCCAGTTCATGTCCCGCAAACGGATCGCCTTGCGCGTCTCAACTTCGGTCGCCTGAACGCGAGGTCCAACAACAATCCGGCGCTTTGGCACATCAATCCGCGTTACCATCTGGCGTTCGCCAACGGCTGTATGGATGTCTCCCAGCCGCTTGCTCTGCCCAACCGTATAGCGCGCAACGCCTTCATGATGCCCAAGGACCTTGCCCTGTTCATCCACGATCTCGCCTTCACCCCGAATTTCAGGACGAAGCTTTTCCACGATATCGACGTAAGACCCGCTTGGCACGAAGCAGATGTCCTGACTGTCCGGCTTGGCTGCAATTTCCAGTCCAAGCTCCTGCGCCAGTTCACGCACATGCGCCTTGTCCGGCATCTCGCCAAGCGGGAAGCGCAGGTAATCAAGCTGGTCTTTCGTCGTCGCGAACAGGAACCAGGTCTGGTCCCGCTCTGCATCGACCGGGCGATGCATTTCAGCACCAGACGGACCTTCAACACGCCGGACGTAATGCCCGGTCGCCATCGCTTCACAGCCCAGATCGCGGGCCATGCCCAGAAGATCTGTGAACTTCACGCCCTGATTGCAGGCCACGCATGGCACGGGAGTTTCCCCACGCGCATACGCATCCGCGAAGTTCTCGATCACGCTGTCCCGAAAGCGACTTTCCGCATCAATGACGTAATGCGGGAAATCCAGCTTATCCGCCACGGCGCGGGCATCCATGATGTCGCGTCCGGCACAACAGGCGCCCGGCTTGGACGCCTGGCCGTGATCGTAAAGCTGAAGGGTCGCGCCGATCACCTCGTGGCCCTGCCTTTTGAGCAGCGCGGCCACTACGGAGCTGTCCACGCCTCCCGACATGGCAACGAGGATACGCATGGTCTTCAGCCCGCCTTTGGAAGCTGAACGGTCAGGCCGTCCAGATCTTCGGTCATGACAATTTGGCAGCCCAGACGGGACGTCTGCTCAAGGCCGAAGGCCAGATCCAGCATGTCTTCTTCATCGTCGGTCGGCTCGGACAGCTTGCCCGCCCATTCCGGGTCCACCACGACATGGCACGTCGCACAGGCCAGGGAGCCTTCACAGGCGCCTTCGAGGTCAATGTCATGCTTGTGAGCGATTTCCAGCACCGACAGGCCGACAGGCGCGTCAACTTCACGGCGGGAACCGTCACGTTCGATAAAGGTCATCTTGGGCATGGGCTGTCCGTCTTGTTTCAGTCTCTTGAAGGTTGGCAGGTACGGACAGCCTCGATCAGAAGAGCCGCCGCACGGTCAATACCGGGCTTGGAGGTAGAGCGTCCGACCGACAGGCGCAAGCACCGCGATGCTTTCTCTGCAGAAAGTCCCATCGCCGTCAGCACATAAGAGGGGGTAATTTCTGCGGCCGAGCAAGCTGACCCCGTAGACATGGCAACTTCTGGGACCCGTTCAAGGATGTCCGTCGCCCGCACGCCTTCCGGCAGACAGAAATTCAGCGCACCCGGCAGGCGGGAGACTTCACGTCCATTCAGTTCACATCCTGGAAATGCCGTTTCAATCTGGCGCCACAGATCATCCCGCAGGGCGGAAATCTGCAAAATATCCGTATCCAGTCTTTGTTTCGCCAGCTCCGCAGCTTTCCCGAAACCCACAACTAGAGGAGTGGGCAACGTGCCTGAACGGAAGGCCCGTTCCTGCCCTCCCCCGGAAAAGAGCGGCTGTAGTCGCACACGGGGACGACGCCGCACGTACAGGGCACCAATCCCCTTGGGGCCATACATCTTGTGCGCGGAAAAAGACGCCAGATCGATACCATCCAGAGAAACAGGCAGCTTCCCGGCCATCTGCGCCATGTCGGTGTGAAACAATGCCCCAGCCTCATGGGCGATTCGTGACAGGAGTGGAATGTCCTGCAGGATGCCCGTCTCATTATTTGCCGTCATGATGCTGACAAGGAGTGTCGGCACCGACAGTGCCTCCCGCAGAGCCTCGGGATCAACACGCCCTTGCCCGTCCACTCCCAGGATAAGAGGGTCAAAGCCTTCAGTCTCAAGATCCCGCACGGATTCCAGAACGCATTTATGCTCAGTAGAGACGGTAATGACGCGACGACGCTCATTGCCCATGCGCTTGAGGTGGCGAGCGGCTCCCTTGATGGCAAGATTGTTGGCTTCCGTGGCTCCAGACGTAAAAACGAGCTCCCGGGCTTCAGCCCCGATCAGGTCAGCGATAGTCTGGCGGGCCGCATCAACAGCCTGCGCCGCTTTCTGACCCGAGCCATGAACACTGTGTGGATTACCAAAATCCTCTGCGAACCAGGGCAGCATGGCTTCCACAACCTCAGGGGCGCAGGGCGTTGTGGAAAAATAGTCCAGATAAATCACGCTATACCTTCCACTGACCAGCACAGATCGTTACGGTTCCAGATATAGATGGGCTTTTCAGCCTCGAACCTGTTTCAGGCAGAGAATGCCTCATGGACGCGGTTCCCCTTGGCAGCACTCTGTTTGCCATAGCCTTCGGTATCCTACTCCTCAGCCTCATTTCCCCTTTAGGCCGATGGATCAACGCCCGCAGCGCCCTCCTGGAAGAGCAGGCCCGGAAACTCAGGCTGGAAAATGACCACATGAGCGCGCCTTAACGTTTATTCAAACGACGCGCCATACGCTCATAGGCATCGCAAAACGCGTCAACCTGCCCTGCCCTCACATTCCACGGCAACGACACTCGTATGGCCTGAGAGGCCCCGGTCGTCTCTCCCATCGCCGTCAGCACATGAGATGCCGCGACTTTTCCAGAAGAGCATGCCGAACCGGCAGAAACACAAAATCCTTCCAGATCCAGCGTCATGAGCTGCACCTGTGCGGCTACCCCGTCGAGGATCAGGCAGCTTGTATTCGGCAGGCGAGCGACCTCACGCCCGGCAACACGGGCTCCCGCTGCCATCGCCACCTGTTCGACGCGCTCACGCAATGCCTCAATAGCGGACCAGTCCTGCGCGTGCGCCTCCTCAAAAGCAGCAGCCATGCCCAGAATAGCTGGCAAAGGCTGCGTTCCTCCTCGCCGACCGCGCTCCTGACCGCCCCCCACCATCAGGGCATCAATCGGTTCATCCAGTGGCAGCAGCAACGCGCCTGCGCCTTTTGGTCCGCCCATCTTGTGCCCCGAGAGAGCAACGCTGCACTCAGTCAGGCTGAAAGGCAGTCGCCCAGCGCTCTGAACCGCATCCACATGCAGATGTGCGCCCGAGTCGCGACAGAGTGCAGCCACATCCTCGAGTGGCGACAAAACCCCGGTCTCGTTATTGGCGGCCATGACACAGACAAGTGTTGGCGCCCCATCCGCAAGACGCAGACGGAGAGTCTCAAGGTCCAGAATGCCCTGGTCATTCACCGGAATAACGTCCGCATCCGGGGCGGCTTTACGAACGGCATCATGCTCCGTTGCGCCGATCAGGACCCGACGCCCCTGACCGAACGCATGAATGGCCATTGCATCAGCTTCCGTGCCACCTGACGTGAACACGCAGGTCCCGGAAATCCGCCCGAAACCCGCACTGATACGACTACGGGCATCTTCAAGACATCGCCTGGCTTCGCGCCCTTCCGCGTGGACCGAAGACGGATTGCCGGACAGCAGCAGACCGTACAGCACAGCCTCCCTCGCTGCGGGGCGCAGAGGCTCGGTTGCATTGGCGTCAAGATAGGTCGGAGCAGATGCGTTCGTCATGTTCTCTAGATCGTGCAGAGTTGCAGGAATCGCAATCCCGAGTCGATTTTGGTGGAAATTCTGGCTTTCAACTCGATATACAGACGCCCACCGGAAGGCAGGGCCGTAATCCTGCCGGACATAGAGCGAGAGTATTCATGCCTGAAGTGATGTTCGCCGGCCCAGATGGCCGGCTTGAGGGTCGTTACCACCACTCCAGCGAACCAAACGCTCCCCTTGCCCTGGTGCTGCACCCACACCCGCTTCACGGCGGCACCATGAATAATCGTATTACGTACACGATGTATCGCCACTTCGAGAAGATGGGCTTCTCGGTCATGCGCTACAATTCGCGCGGCGTCGGCCGTTCGCAGGGCCGCTACGATGGCGGTATCGGAGAAATCTCCGATGCAGCTGCAGCACTTGACTGGATGCAGATGGTCAACCCGAACTCCAGCGAACTGTGGATCGCCGGATACTCGTTCGGGGCGTTCGTCGGCATGCAGCTTCTGATGCGCCGCCCGGAAATCAGTGGCTGGATTAGCGTTGCGCCTCCAGCCAATGATTATGACTTCGGCTTCCTTGCACCTTGTCCGTGTAGTGGTCTGATGATCGCTGGCGGCAAGGACGAAATGGCTCCCGAGCCAGGCATCCGCAAGCTGGTCGACAAGCTCAACACGCAGAAGAATGTGACGGTCGATTATCGTATCTTCGACGATGCCGACCACATTTTCGCCAAGCAGGCTGAGCGCGTCGGAGAAGCACTGGAAGATCACGTCATGACCATGCGTGGCCGCAAGGCTCTCGCACTGGCCGCCGACTGAACAAATCTGACGGTTCCATGAAGAAAAAGGCCTGCGCCCTCCGGGACGCGGGCCTTTTCTTTTAGGGCTCTTGCCGGTTCATATACATTATGTAACGATTATTACATGAGCACCCGGCAAGATGTCCTCCCCGTCCGCGTGACGGACCTCTCCAAGCGCTTCGGCAGCTTCACAGCTCTTGATGGCGTATCGTTCACTATAGCACCTGGCGAAACCGTCGCGTTGCTCGGAAAAAACGGGGCCGGAAAATCCACCCTCATCGGATGCCTGATGGGCTTCCTTGTGCCGGATACGGGCTCTGTGGACCTGTTCGGTCAAAACGTTCTGGAACTCCCGAGAGAGTTGAGAGCCCGGACAGGCTTCGTTCCGCAGACCATGACGGGATTCGCGGCGTTCACTGTTGGTAAGCTCATTGATTACATTGGTGCGTTCTACGGTACACTGCCACCGATTGATCCCGCCGTTCTTCGCTGGGCCGATCTTGATCCCAAGAAAATTGTCAAAAACCTCTCCGGTGGTCAGCGCCAGCGCCTCGCAATCCTGCTGGCCATGCGTCACGAGCCGGACTTTCTGGTGCTGGATGAACCCGTGGCCAGTCTGGATCCGCACGCCCGACGGGATTTCATGAATCTTTTGGGAGATTACGCCCGGCGCACAGGGGCCAGCGTCCTGATTTCCTCGCATATCCTGTCAGATCTGGAACGCCTATGCTCCCGCCTTCTGTTCCTGCGTCAAGGTCAGGTTGTGCTGGATGTTCCCACCCCCGTGTTCCGCGCCACAACACGCTGGCTGGATCACGCAACACCGCACATCCTCGATAACGTCCCCCTCCAGATTATCGGCCAGCGCGAAACGAGGCTTCTGGTGCATGGATGGTCGGAAGACACCCTACTGCCTGAAGGAACTAAGGTTTCTGTTCCTGATTTCGAGGATGCCTTCCTTGAAATCACCGCGACGCGAGCTTCCTGATCCATGACGTTGTTTCGTCTCTCTTCACTTGAATGGTCAGACCTGCGTCGAGCCCTTGGCATTTACGCCACGGCGACGTTCCTGCGCGGCAACTACATGATCTTGATGCTCGCCTGCTGGGTGATTGCCGCTCTTTCCACTCTCTGGGACCTGCATGGTCTGCTCAGACATGAAACGTTGGCGGAGGCTTTGTCGCACGCCAACGTTTTCTATGTGATCCTCGTCGTGATGGTCGTTCAGAGTGTGCTCCAGCTTCATACGAACAATCAGATCAGCGGCTCACAGGCTCCATCCATCCCTGGACTGGCCCTTGCCGAAGCCCGGGCCGCCAGCATTGTCGCGAGCGTGATCATTCTGGGGCTCGCCGGCGTGATGAGACTGCTGCCGGTTCCTTTCCACGACGCCCTTTTCTTTATCCTTTTCAACGCCATCCCCTCAACTGTGCAGTGGTACGCTCCCCCGCGTGAGCAATCTGGCAAAAAACGGGTCGCCATTCTTCTCTTCGGCGTGGCCTTGATGGTTGGGCAGTTTGCACTGGTACTCGTCTCAGATGCCACCTACTGGATGCTGACACGCCCTGCTGTTCTGACCATTCCCGCCAGCATCATTCTGTTCATGGCACTGATCGGCAGTATCCTGTCCCTCCCGAACCGGCTGTATGGCAGCAAACCCCTTGCACCGGCCGCTCATGAGACAGGGCAGTCTCTTCCGGCAGAGACAACACATTCCAGTCGCGCAAGACCTCCCACACAGCGTTCTTTGACGCCTTATCAACTCCGTCAGATGCTTCTTGCGCCCGTCACCCCCGTCACTTTCAGAACCGACATTCTGGTCAGCCTGTTTCTCATTCCAGTGACACTGTCTGTCTTTGCAATGATAGAGGCGTTTCTCGCCCATCGCAGTTTCAGTTCGGCCTGGGTCAAGTCCGTGGGAACGGGCTGCGTCATGCTGGTCATCGGGGACAAGTGGCTATTGGACCGACAGCACTGGCCGCTCCTTCTTGTTACAGGGCGTTTTGGCAGCAGACTGGAGTTTGTACGGGCCGTTTTCAGAGCCAAACTCTCCCGAATGCTGATCATCACCCCCATCCGGGTGCTTACCCTTGTCGTACCTTATGCAGTCCTGAAGCCTCTGCTTCCTGCAACTGCCATCTTTGAGGCGCTGGACCTGATCGTACTTGTCGGCGGCATGACCCTTTGCTCCGCCCTGCCGTTCGTGATCATGCGCGCGCCCCCAAAATCAGTCGTTTTTGCCTTTAATCTCGCCCCGCTCCTTCTGATCCAGATGTGTTCGCCTTTTCTGCTGAGTGTCAGATATGCCGCATATCTGGCTATCACGGCGCTTGTTCTCGGGCTCCTCAGCTACTGTTTTGCACCCTATCGACTGAGCCGGTCAGACTGGCCTTACGAAAACGAATAACTGATCGGAACAGAAATTCTGACGCCGAGACATTTTCAGCGAATACCTTCGGGCAGTCTTCAGAAATCAGCCCCAACCTGCGCAAACACATAGCGTCCGGGAATAAATCCTGAATATTGCATGACCGCGGTATTGGACGCCCCGTCTACTACAAAGGGCGGCTGCCGATTGAACAGGTTGTTGATGCCCGTATTGAACGTCCATCGACCTGCCCGATATCCCACCGTCACATCCTGAAGGAAAACGCCCGGCGAGCGCGTACGCCCAGCCGTCTGCGGCGCCAGATCGTTCGTGCCATCATTCCAGTGCATGCCGCCAATATACTGCACCATGTAGGTCAGGCTGAACGCGCCATGCTGCCAACTGACCGTGGTGTAACTCCGCTCACGCGGCATGCCGCTTCCAGCCAAATAGAGCAATCGACCTGTGTAATTCCGCCATGCGCCACCCGGCGTGTACTGCTGGAAATACCCAATCAACTGCTGATAGTTTTCAGACAGGGACAGACTGTCATGCCGCCCCAGACGCATCCGATATGTCAGGTCGATATCCAAACCATTTGTCCGCAGGCCACCAAGGTTCTGCTGAACGGCAGAAATGGCCGTGAGTTGTCCGTTTGTGGAACGAGGCGAAACCAGGGAGCAAAGCTGTGGTTCCGTTCCCGTATAGCATCCGTCCAGAATATATTGCGTACTCGGCGCAGAGATCATGTTCTGCAACGTGTAGTGCCAGTATTCGACGGATAGCGAGAGATGCGGCACCCAATGCGGCGTGACAACTGTTCCAATTGTATAGGTGCGGCCCGTTTCTGGCTTTAGAGCCGCGTTTCCGCCCGACAGCGTGGGCAACTGCCCCACGAACGCCGAATTGAACGTCTCGGGATTGATCCCTTCAGACACGCACCGTGCCCGGACCGTACCGGCCCGCGCACCATAGGCTCCGGCCTGACTGCATGGATCGGACGCAGACGGATAACTCAGCGTGCGGCCACCGTAGAGGCTATAGATACTCGGCTGCCGGTAGGACGTTCCGAGAGTGGCGCGAAACGCGATGTCCTGAACCGGTGCCCAGTGCAGCCCGACCTTCCAGTTCTTTGTTGTTCCAAACGTGTTGTAGGCAGAAATACGCCCCTGAAGATCCACCGTCAGGTCCCGGGCCAGAAAAGCATGTTCGAGAAGCGGTATTTTCCCTTCGACATATCCTTCCGTCACATGGAAGCCACCCCCCGTATAAGCCGTGGTTGCACCCGTTGAGTCGCCACGTTCAACTATGGGGTCCGGCTTGTAGCTAAGCTGTTCGCTTCGGTGTTCCATCCCGAAAGCCAGACCGATCTGACCGCCGTGACGGTATGGCAGGCTCAAAACATGATTGTTATGAAAGCGCAAATTGACGTCCCGCATCTGGTAATCCGCGTGGTCGCGCTGCGTAAACCGGACGTAATTTGCGGCCTGTTCCGAATACGGCGCGAACGGGTTTTGCAGAACGCAGCCTGAAACAGCCACGCAGATATCTGGGTTGTATCGCACCGCACTCGACGAACGGGATGGATCGAGCTGCTCCGTGCCTGTCGTTTCCAAAAGGTGTCGATAGTTGACCATATTCTGCGTCTGCGCCGTCAACTGACTGACGCCGTAAGTCATGGACGCATCGTACTGCCAGTCTCCGACAATGCGTCCTTTGGCACCACCAATGACCGTCCAGGTATCCACAGCAAAATCATTTTGCCGGTATCCGACATCTTCCATCCGCTTCGTCACAGCGTAATCCTTACCCCATGGATTATCAGGACTATCCGCTGGAATGATCCAGGAAGACGGAAGACTGGAAGGCGGGATGCTCCCTTGCACAGGAGAAGGGGAAAGCTGCCGGGACGCCGTAGTGTGGCTGTAACGAACGTTGGAATACAGCGTGATGTGTGAGTTCAGATCGTAATGGGCATCACCAGACAAGGCCGCCTTCTGATGATAGTTCTGAAGCATTGAGCCTTCAGCGAAATTATACAGATCTGAAGACTGAAAGGCCCGAAAACCGCCATTCCCGTCAGGGACCATGCGCTTGCCTGTCACCGGGTTAAACGCCACGCCTGATGGGATAATGGAGGAGCCAAAACTTGGCGCTCCAGAAGCCGGATTGTCGTTCTGTGGCAGCGCAGCCCACCGTCGGTCCCGTGAAGAAATCGGTCCAGTCGTATCGTACTGACCAAACAGGGTGACGTTGCCGCGCCCATGATCGAAATTGAAGCCCTTGTAACCAGAAATCAGCCCCGATCGACTGTCTCCATATTGGGTGATGCCGCCCTTGATCGTCAGGTTTCCTCCCGTCAGATCATGTTTCAGCCGGATATTGATGACGCCTGAGACAGCATCCGCTCCGTAGAGTTCGGAACCACCATCTTTCAGGATTTCAATCCGGTCGATCTGCTGCACGGGGATGGCGTTGAGATCGACACATTCAGATCCGGCATTCATCGCCGTGCGCTTGCCATCAATCAGAATTAGAACACGTCCTTGCCCCAGATTACGCAGGTCTGTGCAAGACACGCCGCCACCGCCGTTCGTGCGGGTATTGGGTGTTCCCGATGAGCCGACAGAGGGCAGACGCGTCAGGTAGTCGCCGAGGGAAATGGCCGAGGTTTTCTGGATATCCTTCGCCGAAATGATCTGGACCGGATTGGCTGTCTTGTTCCCTCCTCCTCCAAGATAGGATCCCGTTACAACAATATCCTCGGACTTCGAGGACTTGAGGGTCTCTGTCCGGTCATCTGCAAAGACGACAGGGCTCCACATCATGCTGCCAATCAGAGCCGGATAAAAAGGACGAACAGCTTTCCGAAAAGGGCGGACAGACATGGGAAATACACACTCAGACATTATGTTACGATATAACATATCTTTAGTGATCGACGGGGCTGCCCTTCAAGCGACAAACAATGACCATCCTGTTGCGTCCGGTATCATGGGGCACATGGTCGTGCTTTGCGCGATGTTATGATAGACAGACCTTCCCCTTTTCCGACAGCGCAGCAGCAAGACCGATCCATGCCAAAGAGTCCGTTCCTTCTTGAAGCCCAGGCACGCGGCCTGATTTTCCAGTGCACCGACCTCGACGCCCTTGATGAAGCCATGTTGGCTGGACCGATTACTGCCTATGTAGGCTTCGACCCGACGGCGGACTCCCTGCATGTGGGCAATGCTATGTCCATCATGGCGCTGCGCCTGTTGCAGAAGCATGGTCATCGCCCAATTGCCCTGATGGGTGGCGGCACGGCAAAGATCGGTGATCCGTCTTTCCGTGACGAAGCCCGTTCGCTCATGACGAACGACACCATCGCGCACAATATCGCTGGCATTGAACAGTCCCTGCGTCAGTTCATCACCTTCAGCGATGAAGACCCGTCCAGCGGCGCGATCCTCGCCAACAATGCGGAATGGCTAGACAAGCTGTCCTACATCAATCTTCTGCAGGATGTCGGCGTTCATTTCTCCATCAGCCGTATGCTGTCTTTCGAGAGCGTGAAGCAGCGTCTGGACCGTGAGCAGGGCCTGACGTTCCTGGAGTTCAACTACTCTATCCTTCAGTCCTACGATTTCCGTGAACTGAACCGCCGCCATGGAGCCGTGCTTCAGATGGGCGGTTCGGACCAGTGGGGCAACATTGTTGCCGGTATCGACCTGACGCGTCGCACTGATGGCAAGCAGGTGTTTGGTCTCACCACGCCTCTCGTCACCACGTCGTCCGGCGTAAAGATGGGCAAGTCTGCACAGGGTGCCACATGGCTCCGCGCCGAGAAGCGCCCGGTCTTTGACTACTGGCAGTTCTGGCGCAACACGGAAGACGCCGATGTCGGCCGCTTCCTCAAACTTTTCACGGATCTGCCTGTGGAAGAATGCGAGCAACTGGGCGCACTTGAAGGGGCAGACATCAACGAAGCCAAGAAGATCCTCGCCACGGAAGCCACTGCGATCTGTCACGGACGCACGGCTGCAGAAGAGGCTGCCGAGACGGCCCGCAAGGTCTTCGAACAGGGCTCCACAACGGCCGCTCTTCCGGAAATCGATCTTCCCGCCAATATGCTGGCCGAAGGTCTTCCGGCGTTCCGCGTCTTTCAGGAGGCCGGTCTTGCCGCCAGTGGTGGGGAGGCCCGTCGGCTGATCCGTGGCGGTGGTGGCCGCGTCAATGACGTCGTCATTTCCGATGAGAACCAGACCTTCACCCTTGAGGATCTGCGCGAGGGTACGCTGAAGGTCTCGTCCGGCAAGAAGAAGCACATTCTTATCCGTCCGGTCTAAATCTGACAGATGTCATGACCTAGTCATGACGTCCTTCACTGTTTCGGATCATGGCTTGTGTCATAATCTTTCCGAAACAGTGGAGTCCGCGGTCGTGACAAGTCAAAAAAACTGGAAAGCCCTTTCCACCGATGCCGCCGGACTGCTGTTCGCAGTCATCTGGGCAGCACGCGGTGCCATGGCAGCGCATGTCTCCACAATTGCCATGGCCATCCCGATTGCTGTCATCACGCTGGCCCTGCTTGCCGGGTTTGCCAGACGCGACCTGATCCAGTGTCGCCCCGAGCGCATTTGGGACGCGGCCCTGCTGCGCCGTGTGAAGATCATGCGCATCATTGCCATCACTGTAATGATTACGTCCGTCCGCAGCACGCATCATCCGGAACTGCTTTACCCGCTGCTCGGATGCATTATTGGCCTTTCGTACATCCCTATGGGCCGCGCGATGCACGAACCCATTCACGTCATCATGGGTTTTGTGATTGTCAGCGTGTCAGCTCTTTCTTTCCTGCTTCCAGAACCGCTACATCTTGAAGTCGCAGGCTTTGGAACTGCTCTGGCCATCTGGGTCGGTGCCGTTATCCGTCTGCGCAATTCCGGAACCCTGTCCTTTCTGCCGAAGAACGCCTTGCCCTCATGACAGAAATAGAGACCTTCATCCCGCTTCCTGGAAACAAGGAAGACAACTGGCCGAGCTTCAACCGGTATCGGGTCTCTTATCTCGTTTATCTTCTGATCTACCCTATTCCCTGGTTGATCCATGGAGAACCCACCCTTCCGGCAGCCCTCTTTTCTGCGGGCGCAACGGGCGTTTTCCTGCTGCTGTATTTCGCGCCCTACCGCAATGACCGGTATTATGGGCTGCCAGAAATCATCTTCACGGCCCTTATCGGATTTGCGACCGCATGGACGCAGGGCGACTGGCTGGTCTTCAATATTTATGCCACCGCCATGTGCGCCTGTTTCAGGCAGATGCGGCAAGCTGTCCTGACAATTGTATGTTTGCAGATCGCCCTGTTCGCGTTTGTCTGGCTTCAGGACAAATCCATGCTCCACGCGAGCATCGGGGCCTTCTTTAGCATCATCACCTATGTCGGGACGTGGATGCAGTGGAAACTCGGCCTGCAAAACCTGCAACTCCGCAAGGCACAACACGAAATCCGCACTCTGGCCGCCACAGCAGAGCGCGAGCGTATCGCCCGGGACGTACATGATCTTCTGGGCCATTCCCTGACGGTCATTTCAGTCAAAGCCGAGTTGGCCAACCGCCTGTTCGAGACGCACCCCGACCGCGCACAGCGGGAACTTCAGGACATCACACAGATTGCCCGGACGTCTTTGAAAGAAGTCCGCGAGGCTGTCACCGGCATGAATGGTGCGTCCCTTCAGCATGAACTGGAGCGCGCCCGCAAGGCGCTTGAAGCAGCGTCCATCAGTCTGACCATCCATCACGCTGAGCGTCTCGAAGATCACCCACAAAGCAGCGTTCTGGCGATGGCATTGCGAGAGGCCGTCACGAACGTAATCCGTCATTCCGGTGCGCGCCATTGCACCATCAGTTTTGACTGTGATGCTGCGGGTCAACCCTGTGCCATTCGCATTGAAGATGATGGCGCCCAGCAGTCAGGCCGGTCTCCGGCTCCTCCGCAGGAAGGGAACGGCCTTCGTGGCATGAGAACACGTCTTGCCGCTGCGGGAGGCTCCTTGATGCTAAGCCATACCTCCAGCGGCCTCCGACTCACAGCGAGTATTACCCCATGATCCGCCTTATCCTGGCCGAAGACCAAGCCATGCTTCTGGATGCTTTTGAAGCGCTTCTTGGCCTTGAAGAAGACATTCAGATCGTGGGGCGCGCACCAGATGGACAACGGGCGCTTCAGCTCGCCGCCGACCTGCGCCCGGATGTCATCATCACGGATATCGAAATGCCGAACATGACAGGCATTGAACTGGCAGAAAAAATCCGGGAGCAGGGCCTTCCAAGCCGTGTCATGATCGTAACGACTTTTGGCCGTGCCGGATATCTGCGCCGTGCTCTTCAGGCAGGCGTGCGGGGATACATGCTCAAGGATGCCCCGATTACGCAACTCGCCGATGCTATTCGGAAAGTCGCTGCTGGTGGCCGCGCCATTGCGTCAGATCTGGCAGAGTCTGTCTGGGATGCCCTGCCCGACCCGTTGTCAGACCGTGAGCGGTCCATGCTCCGTCTGGCTGAAGCCGGGCGAACGAACAAGGAGATCGCTGAAGAACTCTCCCTGTCCGCCGGGACAGTCCGCAACTACTTCTCGGAAATTGTTCAGAAACTCGATGCCCGTAACCGGATTGAAGCCGGGCGCGTCGCCCGACAGAACGGCTGGCTCTGACCCCAGCCGCAACGACGGTTCAGGACGGCGCAAATCCCTGCACGCCAACCTGCAGCACAAACAGTGACCCGGCTGCGCACATGAACAGATGGTCGCGTTTCGGGCCGCCGAACGTCAGGTTTGAGCACCCCTGCGGTAAGCGAAGCCGACCAATGAGCTTGCCCGCCGGATTAAAAACGAACACCCCGCACAAGCCGAGCGGACCCGACGCGCCACACCACAAGTTCCCGAATACATCCACACGAATGCCATCCGGGTTCATCTGCGCGCCATTCAGCTTCATGTCCACAAAAATGCGCCCGTTGGTGAGGCTGCTGCCATTCACGTCATAGACATGGATCGCCTGATCGCCACCCGCTTTCTGCCCCGGCCCTTTAGGCGTCGAAACGACGTAAAGCTTTTTGTAGTCGGGAGAAAAACACAGTCCGTTCGGATCAAGTAGATCCTTTTCCTGCAAAACGGCCTGAAGCGTTCCATCCGGGGCGATGCGAAAGACATGGTCACTCTGTCGTTTGGTCCCGCCAATTTCACCCGTCAGTTCACGGCCAATATTCCAGCGAATTTTTCCGTCCGGATTGGTGGGCCCACCGGGTTCATCTGCATGCCCTTCCGTAATATTCGTGCCGTAACCGGGGTCCGTGAACCACAAGCTTCCATCGGGGTGAGGCACAACATCGTTGGGGGAATTTAACCCCTTCCCTTCGAACTTATCCGCGAGAACCTTAACGCTTCCGTCGTGCTCCCATCGCACGACCCGCCGGAAAAAGTCTTCACAGACAACAAGCCGACCATCGAAATCAAAGCAGTTCCCATTGGCCGCATAGCCATCGGGGCGGAAATCCGTGATTTCTCCAGTTTCCCAAATATAGCGTAACGCACGGGAGCGAATAACATCACTGAGAACCAGAAAGCGCCCTTCACTACTCCATGCAGGACCTTCCAGCCAACCGCCCTGATCCCACACGCGACGAATGGGGGCCGCGAAATACGTCAAATCACGAAACGAGGGATCAATCGCAATCACGTCAGGATCAGGCAGATAACTGGGACCTGCTTTCTCACCCCATGCTCTAGGGGGCTGGCTGATAACACTCGGGGGCTCTACTGCCCCCTGAGGCTGAGCCGCTTTGGCTTTGGCAGCACCAAGACAGACCAGCCCTGCTGCTCCCGAAAGAACTGTGCGGCGCGCCAGAACAACACCTGACTGGCTATTCCCGTCAGTCTGAACACTCGTTTCGTCAGACATCGTCCCTCTCCAAATAGAACGTGCCTATTCTCGTTGTTTTCCTGAAAGGCGAAAATCAAAATTTCGGAATAACCAGGAAATACCAGAGAATTTCGAGAAAAACGTCTACCGCGCTTCAGCCTCGATCAGACGCACCACGAGGTCCATGATCCGTTTTTCGCTATAGGACGCAACCGCCCGCTGCCGCCCCCGCTCTCCCATAGCACGCGCCAGAGGTAGATCCTGTGTCACTGTTCTCAGCGCCCGAGCCAATGGCGCGGACAGACCGGGAGGCACCAGAAATCCGGTCTGTCCATCCACGACCTGTTCTCGCGGACCGCGAACATCAGTCGCCACTACAGGCAATTCCGTCAGCATCGCTTCAATGACGGACATGGGAAGCCCTTCAAAGTGGCTTGGAAGCGCAAACACGTCTGCGGCGGCAAGAAGATCTGGCACATCTTCCCGATAACCCAGCATCCGCAACCGCGGGCCCAAAAGCTGTCTGGCTCTGTCAAACGCGGGCCCGAGGGCATCGCCATGATCAGATGGCAGCCGCTCCCCCACAACCCAGAGTTCAGCTCCTGGCACATCTTCCATGGCTCGTAGAAGCTCCGGATGGCCTTTGTGGCGCACCAGTCGCGAAACCACGATAACCACGGGGCGATCTTCCGGAACACCCAACTCCCTACGGATACGGGCCCGCACCAAGGGATTAGCATGAAAGCGCTTGGGGTCACGGCCATTACCAATAGCAACGGGATGCACATTCAGGTGCAGGCGTCTTGCGTCCCGTGCCTCTTCAACCGAGACGGTCATGTACAGATCGGTGATCCGACCTGCGGCCCATTCCAGAACAACGGAGAGTACCCGGCGGGCCAAAGATCCAGGTTGATTGAACAGGAAACCATGACAGGTGTAGGCAATGATCCTGACACCACAAAGACGTGCAGCAAACCTCGCCAGAATGCCACTGATGGGCATATGTCCATGCACGACGTCAGGCTTCTCCCGGCGAATAAGCCGGATCAGCGCGACAAACGCGCGAAGCTGTGCAACCGGTGACAATGACCGCGCCATCGGCACTGAATGAACGACAAACCCATCTGCACGAACTGGCGCCAGATGGGGGCCTTCCGCACAGGCCCCTTGAACCTCATGCCCGGCGGCACGAAGCGCCTTCATTAAGGGAAACAGGAACTGGCGGAGGGAGAAATCAACGTTTGTGATTTCAAGAATCTTCACAGCAGCACCATTATTCCGGGATACGTTCCAGAAGCCAGGTGACTGTCTGGGAGACAACCTGAAGTGGTTTTGAGGGTGCCGTAGGTTTGGCACTTTCCTGCGCTTCTCCACCATTCTCGGCTGCCTCTTCCGCCGCAGGAAGAACACGCCTGAGAGAAGCAATAACGATCTGCTTGGTCTTTTCACGCCGACCGCGCGCCAAATAGACGTCATCTTCGAGCAGTAGCATGCCGCCCTTCTGACGGAAGCGCCAGATCATGCCGCCCACCTGAAGAATGATATCTTCGTCGTCCCGTGTGACATGCACGTCCGGGTGAATATGGAACCGCAGGGCAAAAGGCGTCTCGCGCTCACCTTCAAGAACTTCCTGCCCGCGCAGGTCTTCTCCGTCTGCCCCAAGGTAGAGACGCCGCGTCCACTTCATACCAAGCGGTGGATGATACCCGTCATGAGACAGATCCAGCCAATGGGCCTCCCCACTGCTTTGATGCTCGCAGGTGACATGCGCCGGACGCCGCGTGACATGTCCGTCAGGCCCGAAGTCTGAGGAAGACAGACCATCCGCGACCAGAACCGTATGCGCTGCACTGGCCCTCAGCGCCTGCGCCCATGCCCCCACCTGCGCACTGCCGCAATTGACGAAAAGACGATGCCGCTGGTTTGAAAACTCGAAAGACAACGTGCCAGCATGCGCTGCCTGATCATAACTGGTCGGTGGAGGCGCACCGCTATCCACAATCAGCAGAGACTTCCCGAGAGCCAGCCGGATAAATTTCCCCTGATGCATGGCAGGCGCAATCAGCTTCTGCCTAGAGCCCTGCGCCAGAACATCTTCCACCATCGCGCTGTAACGCTCGTTGGAACCATTAAAAACGGCCAGGCCACCATCACCATGACGCATGGCACGCAACACCGGGCAGACTCTGTCCAGGGCCACATCAATAAAGGGCGGCACGCTCGAATGCGCTGTGCGGAACATGACAGACATTTCTGCCAGTTCACGCGCCGTCTGATATTGTGCCTCCGGAGACCGCTCAGCAACCGTCCCATCAGAAAGAATCAGACGTTCAATTTCCGCTGGAAGGTAACGCAGGAAGCGCGTCATGAACCCGCTGTGATCCGGCATAGCCAGAGCAGCAGCAAGCAGGCCACGCAGGGCCGTCAGCCCGCGCCAGCCTTGCGGTTCCAGCGGCAAAAGGGCGGCAATGGTCCGCCCCTCTACCAGCATCCGGTCCATGATTTTTTGCTGAAGTTTACGATCCGCCGAAGCCAGGCAGAACTCGTGGTTTGCCAGCCAGGATGAGAGGCGCGCACCTGTTACGCAGGCATCCTTGACCAGCGGATCCGTTGGAGGATGCGACACCCAGTCCGCGACAAGCGCGCGGGCCGTCATGCGGGCATCGTCACTGCCTAATGCGCGCAGATCCCGCAGCCATGCAAAACTTTGCAGCCACTGTTTTGCAGGTTCCGGCCAAGGGCCACGTTCCCACTTTCCGCGCGGCAGATCGTAGTCCTGCCGCTCAAACCGAAAGCGACCCGCGACAAGGCGGGCGCCCTGCTCGGCGTCCCCCTTCCACGGGTCACGATAAATATAAACCGGTCCCTCTGAAGTTCCGCCACCAACGGGCAGTCGTGCGAGTGAAAGTCGTGCGTCCTGAATCCAGCGACGAATGGGCATCAGGCGCTGTCTTCCTTGAACGGGCCTTCAAGTGCATGAATGGCTGAATCACGGTCCGGCTTACCAAAGACGGCAGACCCTGCCACCAGCATCCGCGCGCCGGCAGCCACCACTTTTGGGGCCGTGACCGGGTCAATGCCGCCATCAACCGCCAGCACGATATCACGGCCACTGTCTTCAATCATGCGCGACAGGGTTCGGATTTTTGGCAGCTGGCTTTCCAGAAAGCTCTGGCCGCCAAACCCGGGATTCACTGTCATGACCAGAATGATGTCGACCAGATCAAGCACCTCTGACAGTGCTTCAGGCGGCGTCCCCGGACAGATCGCAATTCCCGGGCGGCAACCGAGCGCACGGATGGTCTGAAGCGTCCGGTGAATATGGGGGGCGTTTTCCACGTGCACCGTAATGTGATCCGCGCCAGCCTTGGCTGTTGCTTCCAGATACGGATCAACCGGATCGATCATCAGATGCACGTCGAACTTCGCATCGGTATGCTTTCGCAAGGCCGAGATCACCCCAGGACCGAACGAGATATTCGGCACAAAATGACCGTCCATTACATCCAGATGTAACCAGGGCGCGCGGGAGATGGATGCAATCTCATCTCCAAGACGGGCGAAGTCGGCAGCCAGCAGGCTGGGGGCGACAATGATCGGGGATCGTTCTGTCATGTTGTTATGTATCGGCAAAGCAACCTCCAGACGCAAGACAGTTCCGCACATCCCCGCGCGTTCGTGAGCGAGTACCGCCGACGAGACCCTCAGGAACCCAACCGCTGCTGATGCGTCCTCATCAGACTGTCTGACTACTACCACCGTAGTATGGAGTTTTTATGACCGATCGCCTCTCCCCCATTCTGCTCAGTAGAGACGCCTGGATCCGCCGACCATCTCACCGGGCATGGCTCGAGATGCAGGGCCGTCGGTTGCTGGATTTCAGCAAGGAAGGTTGTATCGACGGGGGTTTTGCGGGGCTGGATATGGAAGGTCATCTTCCTGAAGGTGCCAAGGCAGAAGCGACCCTGACTGCGCGGTGCGTTCACGCTTATGCGACTGCGGAACTCCAGGGCATTCCAGGAAGCGCGCCGCTCGTCGCACATGGCGTGAATGCGCTCATGACATCCTTTCGGGACCAGCAGCACGGAGGCTGGAACCACTTTGCGGATCAGCCTCACGAGCGCAAGCAGGCCTATCTGCACGCGTTCGTCGCACTTGCCGCGTCCTCTGCTGTTCTGATCGGTGTGGAAGGTGCCAACGCACTTCTCAAAGACGCCATCCATCAGATCGAGACGCATTTCTGGTCTGAAGACGAAGGCGTCATGCGTGAGAGCTTCGCAGATGACTGGTCAGACGAAGAGAACTATCGCGGGGCCAACAGTAACATGCATTCCACAGAAGCCTTCATGGCTCTTGCGGATGTTACCGGCGATGTGAAGTGGTTGCGCCGCGCGCTGCGGATTGTCACCCGGTTTGTGCATGAATTGGCCCCACAGCAGGGCTTCGCAATGCCCGAGCACTTCAACCGAAATTGGGATCTGCTGCAGAATTATCATGAAGACAAACCTACGGACGATCTACGCCCCTACGGCATGACACCGGGTCATTTCGTCGAATGGTCTCACCTGACCGTGAAACTGGAAGCAGCTCTACTCCGCAGGGGCGAAACAGCTCCGGGCTGGATGCTTCATGACGCACAGGCGCTCTTCGAAACCGGAATGAAGTCAGGCTGGAACGTCGATGGTCTTCCCGGAATGGTTTACACAATTGACTGGGATCACAAACCCCATGTGCCTTCGCGCGTCCACTGGGCTCATGCAGAAGCTCTGACGGCGGCAATCAACCTGTATAAGCGCACGGGAAATCCACATTACGAGCACTGGTATCGCACGATCTGGGATTATATCGACACAACCCTCATCGATCGGGATTTTGGCAGCTGGTTCAACGAAGTCAGCCCGGAAGGCGAGCCGACAGAACATATCTACAAAGGTAAGGGCGACCTTTACCATGCCTACCAGTCCACGCTGGCACCGATGATGCCACTGGCTCCGTCACTCGCAACAGCGATTGAACAGATTGGCGTGCCTTACTGAGCAGGGATCGGTTTCGTTACCCAATACACCGGGAGCGCCACGGCCTCCCGGAACAGATAGTAGAGTTCAGGCAGTCGAAAGACTTTCGGATAAGCGCCTGACACGTCTTTCACGCCAGCATGCCGCAATGCCCATTCTGCCCGCATGATGTGAAACCACTGCGAAACGACGACAGCCCCTTCCGGCGCTTCCTGCGCAACATGCAGAGCCGTTAGCCAGGTATTGTTTCCCTGGGAATCAACAATGATCGCTTCGGCCGGAACACCGTGATTTTCCAGCCAGTGCGCCATGATTTCAGCTTCATCCTGATGATTGGAAGTTTCCACAGCTCCACTCACCATCAGTTCCCGAACGCGCTTTTCTTTCCAGAGTAACAATCCGGTTTCCAGACGGTCCTGCAACGCTGGCTTCGGCACGCCCGCATCCGTGACGGCTGTGCCGAAAATGACGCCCATTTCTGCGGGGCTGGCAGAAGCACGCATACCCATTACGGCAACGCATGCGCACCAACTCGCACACAAAATACCGCCAGCCAACGCCGCTGCCGCAATCCGCTTTCCCCAGCGAACGGTCACGAGTGCTTCTCGCCCTGCTGCTCCCGCATGCGCAGGATGTATAACAACGCCACCACTGCCGCCAAAAACCCCGACAGTGCTCCGACTCCCAGGGACCACCGCGGCCCAAAATAATTGGCAACCCATCCCACAACAGGGGCACCAAATGGGGATGATCCTGCAAAAACAGCAAACCGGATGGCCAGCACGCGCCCTCGCATGGATGGGTCGCTCGAGAGCTGCATGAAGCTGTTACTGGTAGCCGTAAATGTCAGAGACGATACGCCGGTAATGAGCAACGTGCAGGCAAAAAGCCAGTATGTCGGGGCCAATGCTCCCAACAGGCAACCAACACCAAAAATCAGTGAGCCATTCAGCAGAACATCAAAATCAGCTTTTTTGCGACTTGCTGCCAGAAAGCCTCCCAGAATGGTGCCAACGGCCATCGCGGAATTCAGAATTCCATAGCCATGCGCGCCGACGTGAAACACACCAACGGCCATGGTCGCAATAAAGATGGGAAAGTTGAGACCAAACGCTCCGATAATAAACAGCATAATCAGAATGGTCCGAAGATCCTCGCGCGCCCAGACATAGCGCAGACCACTGGTCAGGGCATTACGCTCGCTTTCTCTGGCTCTGGCATGCCGAAACAGGTCCTCACGCCGAATAAACAGCAACGAACCCATGACACCGAAAAACGAAACCCCGTTCAGGACAAACGACCAGCCTGAACCAATTTCTGCAATACAGAACCCTGCAACCGCAGGCCCAATCATCCGCCCAGCGTTATAGGACATGGAATTGATGGCCACTGCATTTGGAAGATCGGTCTCTCCCACCAACTCACCGACAAATGTCTGGCGGACAGGACTGTCAAACGCGGCAACACAGCCACTTAGAAACGCAAACAGATCCACCTGCCACAGACGGATCGACCCCGTAACAACAAGCAGGCCGAGTGCAACGGCCAGAACACCCAGAGCACCTTGGGTAAAGAGCAGGAATCGATGCTTCTCAACCCGATCTGCAATCAGTCCGGTCCAGAGCATTAGCAAGAGGGGTGGGGCAAGCTGGAGGGCCATCACGATGCCAATGGCCATGGCATCGTGATGGGTCAGTTCAGTAAGAACAAGCCAGTCCTGCGTGGTAAACTGCATCCATGTCCCGATGTTGGAGAACAGAGCTCCCCACACCCAGACACGATAATTACGCCGCCCCAGAGAGCGGAAAGTGTCACCCAGCATCAGGGGACACTCCAGGCTGAAAACAACAGGAAGACGGACAGACTGGCATCTACCCACTGTCAGGAATCTTACATTAGATGTCGAGGGTTATTCCGCAGGAACGACCCTCACATCATGATTACAGGTGTCCCTGTTCCAGTTCCTGAGCAAGGGCATCGGCATGATAGACGGTCTTGAGTGCAGCCATGATAGCGCTCGTATCCGTCGAAACCGCTCTATTGCGCTCGCCATCGTAATAAAGATCGCCAGCCAGACTATTGAGATTACCGTCGAAAATCAGACCTACCACATTGCCCTGCCGGTTAATGACCGGGGAGCCTGAATTTCCACCCACAATATCATTCGTCGAAACAAAATCGAGATTCGTGGACAGTGTCAGAAGAGGTTTCGCATCAAGCCAGACCTGCGGAAGGCGGAACGGATCGCTGCCGGTCGCATGTTTGTACATTCCGGCAAAGTTTGTGAAGGGCGCAATCGTCTTGGCACCATCCTGCCAGCCTTTGACGGTGCCGTAAGACAGTCTTGGTGAGAATGTAGCATCCGGATAAAGCGTATCTGCCTTTCCTTCTGCCTGTGCGCGCGCAAACTGGGCACGGGCAATCGCACCCTGAGCTTCATGCATTGGTGCTTCGATCTGATCACGGCTTCGATTGCGGATCACATCCAGAACCGGCTGCAACTGACGGGCTAGAACAATCATCGGGTCCGTAGAGGCCTGAATGGCCTTTGCACCACCCTTATACAACGCAAGGCGCTGCGCAGGATCAGCAAGCTTCGTTCCCTGCATCAGCTCCGCAGCGCGTTCATCCGGGCTTTTTGTGCCGAGAACCAGATGAACGGCAGCATCATCCTCACCCAGCATCTGACGCATCGTGGTCATGCCCAGAGCCAGCGTCATGGTTTCCAGATCGACATGCACCGGCACTTTGGCAGAAATTTCAGCTTCAAGTTCAGCCAGTTCGGCATCGTGGTAGCCCGCACGACGCTCGGCATCCGGCTTCTGGCGCTCCTGCGCGGCTGACACGAGCATGACAGCATCACCCAGCAAGCCATGAACTGTACGGGCAATGGCAAAGTCATGGCCATAAGACTGGCGCTGTATGGCCAATGCAGCTTCTACCTTTTTGAACGGCTCACCATAGATCTTGCGGCGCTCGGCATCCGCATCAATCCAGGCCTGTAGAGCACGATCTTCCGCTTCACGCTTTTCCATCACGCCAGGTTCCCGCAGGGCCTTCACGGTGCCCGATAGAGATTTCAGGCCGTTCTGAACGCCGAACAGCGTATTCTGCGCTTCAATCAGATGTTCTTTGCTCTCACGCGAATACTGCCAGAGCGCCCCTTCAATGGTCGAATACACGCCAATGATGGTTGGCAGGATAACATCCCGCTGGAACGTCAATGCACTGGCCGGAAGCGACCGCTGCGTCCGCCCTGGGTTACCAGACGTGAACACCAGCTCTCCCGCTTTTGGTCCTTTCGGATCAAACTTGAAGAAAGGTGTGTGGACCGGCTTACCGTCCTCAAACACCCGCAACATCGACAGATCGATATCATACCGTGGAAAGGTAAAATTGTCCGGATCGCCGCCAAAGAATGCGATATCCTGATCTGGCGCCATCACGAGGCGCACATCCTGATATCGACGATAGCGATACAGGGCGGTCTGACCACCATGGTAAAGCGTCACGACATCACACCGCCAGTGTATTGCATCTCCGCCCGCACATTCCTTCGTCAGAACGCTACTGGCAGCCTGAAGCGCCTTTGCATAATCCGCACCGTGCTTGCCTGCGGTCATATCAGCGACACGGCCTGTCACGTCTTTCACCTGATCCAGACGATCCAGCTCCATACCCGGACATTGCGGCTCTTTGGAAACATCTGCTGCCGAAAAACCATCATGAAAATAATCGTGTGTCTTGTCTGACAGATCCGTCAGGCAGGTATTGGCACAATGATGGTTCGTCATCACCAACCCGTCACCAGAGACAAAGGACGCCGAGCATCCTTCTGCCAGACGTGCTGAAGACTGAATGACGTGGTTGATCCATTCAGCCGAAGGCTCGAAGCCATACTGCTGCTTCAACTGACGAGCTGGCAGATGGTCGAACGTCCACATTCCTTCCTCGGCCTGAGCTGAACCAAGGGCCGTGCTGGCAATGAGCAGAGCAGGCAACAAGCGCTTAACAACACGCATGACAGATCCTAAAAATGTTATCTTATAACAATACTCTATCCTGCTCTGCCTCGCCGCTCCATCCCTGCCGACGAAATTTTGATACCCCCACGCAATACGGAATTTATTGACATTCGCTCGCAGCCCATGAAGGAGTGCGTCTTCACCTTGGGGCGCCCTGACAAAGGGCTGAGAGACTGCTGAGGGTATGCGCTTTAGAGCCATACCAGCGCAGTGACCCATCGAACCTGATCCAGTTCATGCTGGCGGAGGGATGGTGGCTACTGACAGATCCAAAGACTGGATTTTCGGTGTCTCTCGTCGTCCCCGCTGCGCATGGGGGGATCGCAGTATTGCAGGCGGGACAGCACCATCATGACCACCGTATTTGCGCGCAAATCCCGCCAGGTTCCTGTCTTCCTGCTCGGCCTGACCGTTTGTGCCGGTACAGTGCGCGCGGCGGATACCACAGCCCTTACCCCACCTGCGCCCATAGCCCCGAAGGCCGAGCACATCACGGTTCACCGCGTCTCTGACAGTGCGCCCGGACATCAGCCCGGCGGCGGACTGATCCGACCGGAAAACAGCGTGCGCTCTATCAGCACAGTCGGCCGCGACTACATGGACAAGCAGCCCCCGATGGCGACGGCCTATCAGCTCGCCTCCATGCTGCCCGGTGCGAATGTTGCCACATCCGACCCGTTCGGCTTTTCGCCCAACACCAACCTGACCGTTCGCGGCCTGAACAATGATGCCATCGGCTATGTGCTGGAAGGCACGCCGCTGAACGATGTCGCCTATTATTCCGGATATCCGAGCCAGTTCGCTGACAGCGAGAATTATAGTCAGGTCGCACTTGCCCAAGGGTCGGCCGATCTGGACAGTCCGGTTTTGAACGCCGCCGGTGGGCTGATGAGCCTGTCTTTTCTCGATCCGTCACAGAAGGCCGGGGGTTTCGCCAGCGTCTCCTATGGCTCCTTCGACACCAACCGCGAATTCATTCGCCTTGAAACGGGCAACATCGGCAATTCCGGTATTCGTGGCTTTGTATCCTATTCCCACAGCGCCAGCGATAACTGGCGCGGACCGGGGCGGGACAAACGCCAGCATGTCGATTTCAAGTTCCTGAAGGACTGGGGCCAGGGCAACCGCACCAGCCTTATCGGTTCCTTCAACACCACCGTCACCAGCTATTATCCGCAGGTCACGATGGAAAGCTGGAAAGTCGATGGCATCCATGGCGCGAACAACCTTGCAGGCCATTATGACGCCTCCAACGCAGACAACGCCGTCAATTACTGGCGTCTGTGGCGCGCGCAGGAACGCACCTTCTATGCAGGCGCGCCCGTCCATCTGCATCTGACGCATAAGCTTTCCCTGGACGTCACACCTTACGCACAGTTCGCCTATGGCAACGTTCCGGGTGGCTCCACACTGACGGAAACCGGTCTCTATAACGGCACTCAGCCCCTAAGTGACACGCTCACGCTGCCCAATGCACAGGATGGAACTGCTGTCGTGCGTGCCAACTACACGCAACGCAGTTATCGCTCCGGATTCAATTCCACCCTGCATTACAAAACCGGCTGGAACGATTTCGTCCTCGGTTACTGGTATGATTACGGAGACGACAACGAGCAGCAGCCCTTCACAACCGTTTCTGCCACCGGCGCCTCAGGCGATATCTGGGCGGAAAACAACAGTAGCCTGATCCATCTTGCGAACGGACAGAAACTGCTGGGCGGCAGCTTCCACACCATTTCCCAGACCAACGCGCTGTATGTGGGCGATCACATCTCGCTCCTGCATGATCGCCTGACCATCGAGGCGGGTTTCAAGGCCGTCATGATGAGCCGCGCTGGCACGAACAATGTTCCCGGCCCTCAGTATCGTGTGGCGTCAAACAGCATGGAGCCTCTGCCGCGTGTTGGCGTCCGCTGGCGCATTGATGAGCAGAACCAGATCTTCTTCAACGCCACGACCAATTTCCGCGCGCCAGACCAGACGGCGCTTTACAATACCTACGACCCAACCTCCGGCGCACTCGCGACAACAGGCAGTGCGGATGTCCGCAACGAATATTCCATTTCCGAAGAACTGGGATATCGCCGCACAGGACAATGGATCATCGGCAGCCTGACGCTGTTCAACTACAATTTCACCAACCGCCAGATCTCAACGCTGGCCTCCCAGAATGGCTCCATCATTCAGACGACCATGAATGCCGGCGGCCAAACCTCCCGCGGTGTGGATGTGGAAATCGGCCTCCGCCCCTGGCACCACTTCAGCCCCTATGTTTCCGGCGAGTATCTGCACGCCACCATTGATAACAACATTGCCTCCGGCGGCGATCTTCTGCCGACCAAAGGCAAAATGGCCGTTCGCAGCCCGACGCTTCAGGCCGCTGCTGGCATCAGCTACGATGACGGGCATATCTTCGGCGTGGCCACCCTGCATTACACGGGGCACCAATACGCAACGTTCATGAATGATGAGCGGATGTCAGACCGCACAACAGGCGATATTTCCGTCGGCTACCGCTTCGGTGATCTGTCTCGCCTGCACAAGCCAACCCTGCGCCTGAACTTCATCAACATCACCAATGAGCGCTCCCTGTCCGGCGTTGCCAGCCCGACCCTGAACGCAAAGGATACGACCGGCATTTACGGCAGCACGATCAGTGGGAGTGCCCCAAGTTATTACATCGGCGGCGGTTTCGCAGCCCTGTTCACAGCATCCACAGGCTTCTGAACCCGTGGCCGTTCCCGGACAGTTCGGCGTCAATGGTGTGCAGGCTGAACGGCACTGGCCGCCTCTGACACTCGCCGAGGCGAAACGTGTTCTGGCATTTTTTCCCAACACAGCCGTTCCGGAAACCGTTCTGTGGCATGGACAACGCCCATTCTCCGCGACGGCCCTGATCCGCCTTATCGACGGCACGACGCTGTTCCTGAAGCGCCACGACCCACGCCTGCGCGATCAGAATGCCCTGACGGAAGAACATGACTTCATGGCACACCTTGTGCGTCATGACCTACCCGTGACCTCACCGCTCAAAACGCAGAATGGACATTCGGCGCTGACGGATCATGGCTGGGTTTACGAGGTCTTTCCTCCCTTACCCGGTCTGGACCTTTATCGAGACGTTCAATCCTGGGAGCCGTTTCTCTGTTCCAAACAGGCACATACGGCAGGAAGTGCACTCGCTCGCCTGCATCTTGCGGCAACAGATTATACCGCCCGCGCCCGCCCTGATCGGCTTTTGCTGTCCAGCTTCAACGCCATTACCCACCCGGATCTTGAGACTGGCCTTCGCGTCTGGAGCGCGTCTCAACCGGATCTCAATACAACGTTAAATCCTCAATCCTGGCAGCAGATCCTGAGTGTTCTTGAACCTTTCCATGCAAAGCTTCGACCCCTCCTGATGGATATTGTCCCCTGCTGGGGACACGGCGACTGGCATCCATCCAACCAGTTCTGGACTTCGGATACTCCCGATGCCGAAATTTGCGGGATCTTTGATTTTGGCATGTCTGATCGCACCTGCGCCGCTTACGATCTTGCAGTTGCCATTGAACGCACTGCCATCTCATGGCTCTCAACCGATTATCGCGTCTCATGGGACCAGCTAACCGCACTTCTGAGGGGCTATCAGAATATCCGCCCTCTCACACCCCAGGAATGCAAACTGGTTGTTGCGTTTCTACCGCTTGTTCATGTCGAATTCGCATTGTCTGAGGTCGCATATTACAGCGCGCTGCTTCGCGATGAGGCATCCGCACACGTTGCCTATGCGGACTATCTTCTGGGTCATGCCCACTGGTTTGCAGGCCATGAAGGACAACACCTTCTGAACTGGCTCCGTAAAACTCTGAACGGCACTGCGGTATGTCCCTGACAGAACTCATTGCGGCCCTGCTCAGCGCCATGGGCGTGTGGTTGACAGCACGCCGCAACATGGCCTGTTGGCCATTCTCTCTTCTTGCCGCACTCTTATATGGATGGGTATTTTTTAAAGCCCATCTTTATGCTGATGCCTGCCTTCAGGCTGTATTCTGTGGCTGTCTGATTTATGGCTGGTGGTGCTGGATAAGAGATGGCGCTCAGGGTGATGATACCCTGCATATTCGGCCGCTTTCAGGGCGCGGGCTTCTCTTCGGTCTACTGAGCGGCGCACTAGGCGGCGGATTGTGGGCTTTCTGTCTGGCGCGTTTTACAGATGACCCCACCCCGATGGCTGATGCTTTCCTGAGTAGTTACAGTCTGGTCGCGCAGATCTGGGCCGCGCGACGCCATACGATCAGTTGGGCCTGCTGGATCGTGATCGACACAGCTTATGTTGCCATGTTCATCAATCGCACCCTTTATCCAACGGCTGCACTTTACGCGATATTTGTGGGGCTGGCGGTACATGGACTGTTCAAATGGCAAAGAGCGTCTCAAGAATAACGGGAAAGCAGAGTGTGCTTTCCCGCCATATGAGGAACAGTCTCTCAACCGAAACGCATTTCCCTCAATACGCTACGCTGACTTCTCCCAGGAACATGCGCCCTGCGGATGGCGTTGAACGGTTTGAGAAAAGACTCTGATAGTTCAGTCTGTTGGCCAGATTGTAGCCATTCATGGAGATTTTCCAATGCTGATTGAAGCGATGGGAAATCATGGCACTGAAGTCTAGGTTGGCGGGTGCACGCAGCGTATTGGCCGCATTCAACCAGACATGCTCACGCCAGGTCAGTCCACCACCCACCGTCAGGTTATAGGGCTTATCCGGGAAGGCACTATATGCGGACCAGAGTGTTGCCTGATTGTGCGGCACATACTGAACATTCTTGCCACGGTTTGCCTTCGTGGCGGAAGACGTCGTGCTGCTGTCATAGAGGGCATAAGTCGCTGACACGTTCCAGCCTGGCAGAATGACGCCCCCGACAGACAGTTCCAGTCCCTGATTGCGCTGCCGATCAGAAGACCCCTGAATTTCACCGGTCACCGGATCAGCATTCAGCGCATTGCCCTTGTCCAGACGGAACAGTGAGGCGGTTAGACCCAGGCGGTCATGGAGAATGCTGTACTTGGCCCCAAGCTCATAAAGCTGAGCCTTCTCCGGGCTGGCAAAAGAATTGGTTCCCGGACGAATGGGTACAGACCCGTTGGTGACGTACATTCCCATTGGGGTCGTGGAATTGGCCCAAGTGAAATAATAGGTCTGATGTTCGTCTGGTGTTACGACAAGGCTAGCGTTCGGATTGAAGACGCCTGTAACATCATGAAAATGCTGATCGGGGTTCTTCGCAACATTGCCTCCCGTCAGATTATAGCTTGTCTGCCAGCGATCCCAGCGGAAACCACCTTTCACAGAGAGCCACTTGGTGAACCAGATCTGATCGAACAGGAACAGACCGGTGTCGAACCCGTAACCATTGCTGTGAGACTTCGCGCCCAGTGAACCCAGAGACACCAGACCACCCGGATTCATGTCCCCTGGTACGAGATCCAGATTTCCCACATGCGGGTTTGGATTAACAAGGTTCGCATAAGGTTTTGGCTTCAGATACGTCGACTGGGAGCGAACATCATTAACGCGCTCCACATCAAACCCAGCAACCAGTTGATGCTTGAGAAAGCTCGTATGGAAATCAGCCACCATTGAGCCGACATTCTGCACAGACCAGCTTGTTTGCTCATAAGGTAACGGTGCCATGTACGTTCCGGCGCCCGTGCCCGCGCCTGCACCAACAGGCCCGGAACGCGCAACAAGTGCTTTTGAGGCATCCCCGTTGAAGTAATTATTCACACAGGTGGTATCGCAGGTCGCTTTTGAGGCTGCAAAAGACCGGTAATATTCACCACCACGCAAATCGTCATAGAACGTGACATGCTTGTTCAGCTTGAAGCTGAAACGTGCTGTTTCCATGTTGGAGTTGGTGGCGTTCTGGTCGTTATCCGTTCCGTACCAGTTCGTCCGACGGATACCGTATTCCGTAATAGGCTGCCCGTACTTTGCGCCCGGCTTGGTAACGACCGGGACACCGAAATCAGGAACGGAGTTTTCCTGCTGGTGCATGTACTGCAGAATAAGTGTTGTTCTCTTACCGATCCCAAATGCAAGCGACGGAGCAACACCCCAGCGATGGGAGAAGATATAATCTCGTCCTACAACATTATGCTCATCGCCCATGCCCGTAATCCGGAAGGCTGTAGAGTCATTGATTTTCTGGTTCACATCCAGCGTGCCGCGATAATAACTGCCTGATCCGCCTGAAAAATCAGCGGCATAATGGTTCTTCAAACCCGGGGTTTTAGTCACCATGTTGATGGCGCCACCCGTCGTACCATTCCCGAAAACTTCGGAAGACGGCCCCTTGATGACAGACACGTTTTCGAAATTGAATGAATCGCGGGAATACACACCGAAGTCCCGTAAGCCATCTTCATAAATATCATTCTGGGCCTGAAATCCGCGGATCAGAAACTGATCGCCATTCATGCCACCAGCGCCCTCACCGATGGACGTTGTTACACCCGGCACATTCCTGAGAGCTTCATCGAGAGATTTGACATTCTGCTGCTGCATCAGGGCCTGCGGCACAACATTGATGTTCTGCGGCGTATGCATGACATCCTGCGGCATCCGGGAGAGCCCGAGGGACTGATGCATGGTGTTAAACCCATGCCCCTGAACTGTCAGATGTTCGACATCCGATCCTTCGATATCCGTTGGATCTTCAAAATGCCGCGTCGATGACTCGGGTTTACGCTCTGGCTTTTTTTCATGCTTCACAGGGTCGGCAGCATACCCTTGGGAAGACATCAGGAGCGTACCGGCAACTGAAAGAGACGTAATGTGTGTGCGCAGCGAGCCTGTCACCGGAACCTCTTCATTCAGACAAGTTATTTTACATTCGGGAATCCCTATATTGGTAATGAGAAACATTCTCAATAGGGTTTTGATAAAGTGTGTCTGTTTTCCGACAAACTCGGTCATGCGAGGACACAGGCAGGCCCCGTCCCCATACGCAAAAAAAAAGCCCCGCACCTGAAAACAGGGCGGCGCTTTCTAAAACAGTCGTCGAAGAAACAGATCAGTTCGGCGTTTCATCGTCCGGCGCAAGCGGCTGAACATGTGTCACTTTTCCGTAGCGATCATAGTAGATCACGGCATCGCCACGACGTTCGGCATAACCATCGGGCTGGCCGTCACGAGTGCGGAAAAGCAGCCGAAACGCATCCGGCTGTTCAACCACCTTGTCCCCTGGCGGACGATACTTGAAGCGACTGAAGTCAGCATGGCTCCGGGGAAGCGAGGAGCTATGATACAGCTCGTGCATGCTTGGCTTCTTGGGCCCGTCACCCTCGGCATCCTGCGCGACAGCCGTGCCCGTCAGGGCTAGAACGGCTAAAGTGGTAGTCAGGATCCTGCGCATGATGCTCTCCGGTCAGTGCGTTGCGGCAGGCACTGTAGGCGAAACCGTCTTCTGGCTCCAGCCACCGCCAAGCGCACGGTAAAGCGTGACGAGGTTCTGGAACCGGGCCGCCTGAACCAGAATGGCATTCTGCTGAGCCTGATAAAGCGTTCTCTGCTGCTCAAGCGTCGTCAGATAACTGTCGATCCCGGCATCATACCGCATCTTCGCCAGGTCATAGGCCTTCTGTGACTGATCAACGAGGGACTGCATATGGCGGTCCTGAGACAGATACGTCTCACGGGCCGTCAACGCATCCGACACTTCCCGGAAAGCCGTCTGCACAGTCTTTTCATACTGTGCCGCATATTGAAGCTTCTGCGCCTTCGCCATCAACAGATTGCCTTCACTCTGGCCCCAGGTGAAAATCGGCAAACTGATGGATGGTGAAACAGTCCATGTCTCCGCCCCAGGCGTGAACAGCTTGCGAAACTGGAGCGAGCTTGTGCCTTCGGAAGCCGTCAGTGTCACTTTTGGGAAGAACGCGGCGCGTGCGGCACCAATATTCGCGTTGGCACCGATCAGAGTATGTTCGGCAGCCACGATGTCAGGCCGCTGTGCGAGCAGATCCGACGGCAGACCTTCCGGAAGGTTTGCGATCATGGTCTGCGTACCGAACGGCGCCGGTGGCGGCAGATCGGCGGGCAGAGGCGTTCCGACCAGCAACTGAAGCGCATGCTCGTCATCCGCTACGGCGCGGGCATACTGCGCCTCATTGGCGGAAGCCTGCTCAACCTGGGTTTTGACCTGCGCAAGCGTGAGCGCATCCGTTTCGCCATTGTCATACGACAACTGCGTCAAACGCAGGGTCTCTCCCTGCGACTTCAGCGTCCCGCGTGTGACACGAAGCTGTTCCCTGTCAGCCAGCCATTGAATGTAGGTTGTCCCCACCTGTGACACGGTGGTGAGCAGAACATTCCGGGCATTCTCCACGCTGTTAAGAACGGTTTCAGCCTGCTGCCTCGTCAGATTGCGAATACGTCCCCAGAGATCCACCTCATAAGACGAAAATCCGATGGACGTCTGATACAGGCGCAATGTGGAAACAGAAGTACCCAGTCCTGGAGCAAACGAGAATCCCGCCGTATCAGACGGCGCCATGAACATCCCCTGCCCCCCAGCAGAAATAATGGGGAACAGGGACGCATTCTGGATTTCATACTGCCCACGCGCAACCGTGACAGCCGCTGCCTGCGCCGCCAGATCACGATTGTTCTTCAGAGCCAGCTGAACGAGCGCCTTCAACCGCGGGTCGGTATAAAAATCTTCCCAGCCGAGATTGGCAACGCTGCTGACCGCAGGTGCATTTTTTGCACCTGTGTCGGCAGGATAACCATTCTGCACAGCCTGCGTTGGCTGGTGGTATTTAGGAGCCATGTTACAGCCGGAAAGCATCAACAGCGCGGCAAATCCAAGACGGGCCTTCATGCGCCGTGCTCCCCTTCAATGGCAGGTGTCGCCTTATTATCAAGATGGGCATAGGCGTCCTTCCGATCCCGGATCCGGACCACACGGAACAGACGCAGCACCACCACGAAGAATACCGGCACGAAGTAAATCGCAAGCAAGGTTGCAGAGAGCATGCCGCCCACCACGCAGGTTCCGATAGCCACACGTGCAGCAGAGCCTGCCCCCGTTGCGATCGCAAGCGGGAACACACCGCAGACAAACGCAATGGACGTCATGAGAATTGGCCTCAGACGTTCGCGCCCGGCTTCAATCACGGACTCTTCCAGAGACTGCCCTTCTTCGAAGAAAGCCTTGGCAAATTCCACAATCAGGATCGCGTTCTTCACAGACAGGCCCACTGTCGTCAGCAGACCAACCTGGAAGTAAACGTCGTTGGAAAGGCCACGTCCCAGCGTTGCAGCAATCGCTCCGAGCACACCCAGTGGCAGCACCAGAAGCACGGCAAACGGAATGGCCCAGCTTTCATAGAGCGCGGCAAGACAGAACATGATCACGATAGCTGCCAGAGCATAAAGCGGCCCCGTTGAACCACTGGATGCAAGCTGCTCGTAAGACAGACCCGTCCACTCATACCCAATGCCACGTGGCAGCTTGGCGAGGATCTTCTCCATCTCGCTCATAGCCTGACCGGAACTGGACCCAACCGCAGGCTGCCCCTGAATCTCGTAGGAGTTCATGCCGTTGTAGTCTTCGACCTTCTGCGGGCCGCTTTCCCACGTCCCGGACGCAAAGGCATTGAACGGAACCATCGTGCCCGTCGTATTGCGGACGTACCAGCGGTTCAGATCTTCCGGTGTCATACGTGCCCAGGGTTCACCCTGAATATAGACCTGCTTCACACGGTCATCGCGCATGAACTGGTTGACGTAGATGGAGCCAAGAGCACCTTCCAGCGTCGTGTTGATGTCAGCGTTGGTCAGACCAAGCGCATTCGCACGTTCACGGTTGATGTCCAGCTTGAACTGCGGCGCATCTTCCATGCCAAGCGGACGTACAGCCTGAAGCAGCGGATTTTTAGCTGCTTCCATCAGCACCTGATTACGCGCGGCCAGCAGTGCTGCGTGACCCAGATGTCCTGTGTCCTCAAGTTCCAGATCGAAACCGGTAGCGTTACCCAGCTCCATCACGGCAGGCGGATTAACTGCGAAGATCTGCGCGTCCGGATCCATCCAGAAGTGCATCATGATTTCACGAGACACAGTCATCGTCGTATGGGCCGCACCGGGACGCTGATCCCAAGGTTTCATTCTAATGAAGAATGCGCCTGCAGACTGGCCCTGTCCGGCGAAGCTGAAGCCGTTCATCGTGAAGACAGACTGAACGTAATCCCCGTAATTTTTCAGGACGTAATCCGTAATCTTCTGATTGACGGCCGCCGTCTGCTCCTGCGTTGCGTTATTCCTCATCGTGACCTGGCCAAAGATGATCCCCTGATCTTCGTCAGGAAGGAATCCACCGGGCACACGAGTAAACAGGAACACCACACCCGCGGTCAGCAACAAAAACACGATCATGCTGACAACAGGAGCGCGGATCAGCCACTTCACGCCACTCAGATAACCATTGGTCAGGCGATCAAAATTGCGGTTGAACCAGGCTGCCGGACCACGCTCATGTCCCTTATGGGTCGGCTTGAGCATGGACCCGCAAAGTGCCGGCGTCATGACCATAGCCACCAGAACAGACAACCACATGGCAGCAACAATGGTGATGGAGAACTGGCGATAAATCACACCGGTAGAGCCACCAAAGGCAGCCATCGGCAGGAACACGGCCGTCAGAACCAGCACGATACCAATCAGGGCGCCGGAAATTTCGTCCATGGACTGACGGGCTGCTTCCTTGGGAGACAGGCCCTCATCCGTCATCACACGCTCGACGTTTTCAACAACGACGATCGCATCGTCCACGAGCAGACCAACAGCCAGAACCATAGCCAGCATGGTCAGCGTGTTGATGCTGTATCCCATCACGGACAGGAGCCCGAACGTGCCCAGAAGAACAACCGGCACAGCAATCGTCGGGATCAGCGTGGCACGGAAATTCTGCAGGAAGATCAGCATCACGAAGAACACGAGAATGATGGCAATAACCAGCGTCTCGATGACTTCCTTGATAGAAAGTGTAATAAACGGCTCGGTATCCAGCGGATAAACCAGCTTTAGACTATGGGGGAAATAACGCTGCAGGTCCGTCATCTTGGCGCGAACTGCGGCCTCTGTCTGAAGCTGGTTAGCACCCGGCGCCAGCTTCAGCGCCATCGCAGATGCAGGATGACCGTTATAGACGGAACCCAGAGCATAACTCTGTGCGCCCAGTTCAACACGGGCCACGTCGCTCAGGCGAACCTGACTGCCGTCCTGCTGAACCTTAAGCAGAATCTTGTTGAATTCTTCAGGCGAACTCAGACGCGTCGGGCCAATAACCGTCGCATCAAATCCGATGCCCTTCTTTGCGGGCAGACCACCCAGTTCACCAGACGAAACCTGAATATTCTGTGCCTGAATGGCAGACTGCACATCCCCAACCGTCAGGCCGTAATTATACAGCCGGGACGGATCCAGCCAGATTCGCATGGCATACTCAGAGCCAAACAGCGTGTGGTCACCCACGCCTGACACACGTGACAATGGATCAGAAATGTTGGAAGCCACGTAATCTGCGATGTCCTGGCCGGACATGCTGCCATCTTCGGAAATGAAGGCCAGAACCATCATGAAATTCTTGGTGGCCTTCGTAACGCTCAGACCCTGAGCCGTCACTTCGGAAGGCAGACGCGGCTGCGCCAGTTGGAGCTTGTTCTGGACCTGAACCTGAGCAATGTCAGGGTTCGTTCCCTGCTCGAAGGTCAGGTCGATTTCCATCTGGCCGCTCGCATAGGACGAAGCAGACAGATACTCGAGATGATCCAGACCATACATCTGCTGCAGGATCGGACGGACGACCGTATTGTTCACGGTTTCCGCCGAAGCGCCCGGATACATGACGGAAATGGCGATCTGCGGCGGTGCGATGCTTGGATACTGGGCAATCGGCATGCGGGTGATGGCGACGCCACCCACCAGCATGATGATCAGCCCGATCACCCAGGCAAAGATCGGCCGATCAATGAAAAAGCGTGAGAGCGTCATGTGCTGTTACTCAGCCTTTCCCGCAGGAACGTCCTGAGGTGCGACCTTCGCACCCGGCTGAACCTTCTGCAGACCATTCACGATGATCTTGTCGCCAGCCTTGACGCCGCCCGTCACCAGCCAGTCCTTTCCAACTGTCCGGGACGTCTGGATGGCGCGCTGCTGCACCTTGTTTTCTGCATCAACAATCATCACAAAGGGGTTGCCCTTAGAATCACGCTGGACAGCCACCTGCGGCACCAGAATGCCGTTCGGGTCGATACCTTCGCGGATATGGGCATGCACAAACATTCCCGGCAGAAGCAGATGATCCGGGTTCGGGAAAACAGCTCGCATGACAAGCGTTCCCGTTGCAGGATCGACCGTGACTTCCGAAAGCTGGAGCTTGCCGCGCTGGGGATAATCTGAATCATCTTCCAGCTTCAGACCCACAGCAGCGGCATCATCGCCTTTACGCTCAACCTGCCCCGTTGCCAGTTCATGCTTGAGACGCAGCATGTCAGAGGCCGCCAGATTGACGTCCACATAAATCGGATCAAGCCGTGTCACCACTGCGATCGGCTGTGTCTGCCCTGCCGTAAGCAGCGCACCCGGCGTATAAAGCGTACGGCCGATACGGCCATCAATCGGCGCGCGGACATGAGTGTAATTGAGATTGACTTCGGCAGCCTCAAGATTGGCTTTCGCCTGAGCAACCTGCGCTTCAGCTTCGCGGGCCGTTGCAAGCGTGTTGTCATAGTCCTGTGAGCTGACAGCATGCGCCTTGACCAGCGGCGCATAACGGCGAAGCTGACCAGCCGCGCGCGTGGCAACGGCCTGCGCATTCATGAGCTGAGCCTTGGCTTGGTCATAAGCGGCCTGATACGGCGCAATATAAACCTGGAACAGCTGCTGCCCTTTTTTGACGTCAGCACCCTGCTCAAAGTCACGCGAGACAATCACACCATTCACCTGCGGACGGATCTGCGCCTGTTCATAGGCATCCGTTCGGCCGGGAAGAGACGTCTCCAGCGTAACCGGCTGGGTTTGCAGTGTCATAACGCCAACAGGCTGCGGCGGCAATTGTGGAGCAGCAGCTTTTTTCTGACAGCCAGCAACCAAGAAAGGCATGGCTGCCAGCAAAGGGATCATTGTTTTGGCCTGACGGCGCATCTGACCTTTCTCCAAGACGACAGTCGCGGACGACATCCAAAATGTTTTCTGAAAAGAAGGCATGATACAGCCGCTATCCTGTGATACAGAAACCACGCAGTTTCCAGTTGTTCCGGAAACTAGCCGGTTTCTTTGATGAACGTCAATTCGGCCGGTACGAATAATCCCGGAGTTGATCTTGAACAGTCCCACTTCCGCCCTACCCGATACCCGCAAGCTGCGGTGCTGCGATCATAACGGTTCAGTGGATGACGTAGAGCGCAAGACGCGGATCCTGAATGCTGCAAGTTCAATGCTCACGACTCATGGCTATCATGCAGCATCCATGGACAGCATTGCTACGTGCTCCGGGATGTCCAAAAAGACGCTCTACCAGTTTTTCGAGTCTAAAAAATCTCTTTTCGAGACCCTTATTATCGAACGGCTTTTCGCCCCGATCCCTTACACTCCGGTTGAAACAGATCCGCTGCCCCAACAGCTCCAGATGATGATGATGCTTATCGCAGAGCAGCTTTTCGACGAAGAGCGGCTTGGTCTGCTGAAATCTATTATCACGGAAACCACGCGCAATCCTGCCGTACGTCAAATCGTCACAGATCTGTTTCATCTCTCTGGTCGCGCGCTACCGGTTCAACAGTGGCTGACCCAGCAGGTCCAGGCTGGCCACCTTGATATCGAGAACATCGAAGAGGCCGCTGACCTACTTTTCAGCATGACCCTTGGCGGCCCGCTGCTCGCGCATCTGACTCACTGCAAGCCTCCCAAGGAAGGCGAAAATCTGGCCCATTTTATGGCGTATGGCATCCAGACTTTTCTCAAGGCCCATAGTACCTGACTGCTTTACCCACCTACGGGCAGACCTGCGGGCAGACCTGCCGGACTTTCTCCAACAAGAAGATTAAAGACCCCCGCGGACGATGAGTGCTCCATTGAAGAACCATACTGCTTTTTCAACATAGTAAGTGTGGCACCATCATGAGCTCTTGAGGCATCACCGGCCAGTTCCAGAACCAAGGCTTCCAGCTCTACTGACAGAGTTGAAGCATCTTTTCGCGCCGCCCATGCTGCATCGAGGGCTGGCTTCAGAGCAGACACTGCACCAGTCCAGTCCTTCGCCTGTTCCATCAATTTCGCACGCATTTTCAAAGCCTGAACCTCTGTCCGGCCTGTGAGATAACGTTCCGCTTTAGTCAAATCGTGTTGGGCCTGCGCAATTTCGGCGCGAAGCAAAGTCACATCCAATACTTCCAGCTGCCCTCCCGGAAGCGCAGAAACATCTTCTGGCTTTTCCGCTGGTAAATCATGGAGTGCCACGCTTAGATCACCCGCATCAAGATCAAGACGAACAAGCTTCAGCATAGTGTCCTGATGTTCTACCCCCTGCTGGTTCTGCAGAAGACGACGCAAGACCATTCGTTGAGCTGCCGGAAGACCTAGCACAGCATAACGACGGTCCAGAGCTTTCAGAAAATAGGTTTGCAATGTCGGATCATTCGGCGTGATCGTCAGGGCTGATTTCAACAGCTCAACTTCGGCGAGAGCACCGGGCATTTCGATATTTTTCTGTTCCGCAAGCCCTCGGGCAATGACGATCACCCTGTCATGCCCAGGAAAATCCTCTTGCCCATAGGCAGCCTGCCCGTCTTGCACGCCCTGTTGAGCGGCGCGCCATTCTTTCCCTTTAATGAAAGCATCAATACTCAGCAGGCGTGCCTCACGCTCCCTTCCTGCCATTCGAAAAGCAGGCATAAGGGCATCCACACGCTCACCTACTGCTTTTGCGGGCAATGCGCCTGTTTCAAGATCCCGTTTCAAAGCGGCCTCGCGTGCAACAGGCCATATCAGGGGAGCAGGATCATGAGCGAGCTTTTCAAGCTGCTCTCTTGCATCCGACGTACGAGTGTCCGTTGCCACCAAGGCACGCGCAAGGGCAGTTTCAGGCCCCAAAGGCGGAGACGATAGAACGCCCTGATCTTTTGCCGTGCCGTATCGCGCGACCCACTCTGCCCCCACTGGTAACAGGCGGTGCCGCAAAGGCTGAGAATAAGCCGAGACCGATGGCAAGCCTGCCGCAATCAAGCTTGCTATACGGGTTCTCTGCGCATTGACATCAGGCCCGTCTCCCACAAGGGGAAACTGCGCACGCACCATGCCTCGCCAGAACTGATCTTCCGGCGCCGCCCCTTCTTCTTCCGTTAAGAGAGATTGATCAGCGCGACCGTTGAGCACCGCCGCAATCTGTTTCAGTCTTCGTACATCCTTACGCGCAGCCCCTTCAGGTTGATCTTCCAGTGCTGCCTGCAAAACCTGAGAAACCAATGCACCATTCGCCAATCTCGCCGCTGCCTGTGCCAGGCGGACCCGCGCGTCAAAGCGCTGTCCTGCTGACGCTGTTGCCGCCGCGATCCAGGCGCGATGAACACTGTCTCGCAGATTTTCAGGCGCACTATCGGCCAACGATACCCCGGCATCTGAGGCCCCATAAGCGGCCAGCTTTCCGCCAGCGAGAAGCGGAGTATCACCTGGGCCAACTCGATCCAGAAAAAACTGCTTTCCGCTTTGCCTTAACTCGATTGCATCGTCATCAGCCGCGATAACCAGCCCCGTCAAGCTAGGGCGAACCTCAAAACCCGCTCCATGCCGGATCAAGTCACCGGATATAGAGCCTGACCGTGAGAGACCGAGCAAAAGTCGCCGACCGGAATCTGGATCCCGGAATGCGACAACAGCCAAAGCCCCATCCGTCCGAGGTGGCATGAAAGTCAAGGCACCGCCATCTTGGCCCAATAACATAGCGTCTGTTGGTGAGGCCGGCTGTTGTGCGAGAGAGACCGTCCATCCATGCCCGGCAGGCCTAACTGATGGAATGGCTCCTTCAGGGCACAGGATGCTAACAGCCGTCACATCCGCCATACCACGAGCAGATACAGCCTCGAATGGCGTATCATTTGTGAGCCCTGCAGTGTCTATAACATGGCGCCCGGCAGCGACGATCAGGAGACGCCGACCATTCTGAAAGGCAGCAACCGGCGTCATCTCACCCAAAGGTAGCCATAAGCCAGTTGCGGTTGGGGCAACATCCTCTTTAGCCTGTATAACAGGCTGCACACCGACGTTCGCGCGTTCTACCGCCGCCTTCTCCTTCTTTGACAAAAGGGGGGAAGGATCATTTAGAAATGACCAGCCTGATGGAAGAAGCGCACTCCCCGTAGACGGCAAAGCTGATGCGCTTTCTGACAGCATCAACACTATCAGCACACACAGGCATCTACGCCCCAGCATTACCCGTTATCCCCAACACGCATCCCAGGATGCGCATGAGCATTTGCGAGCATCTGTGTTGCCAGAATAGCCCTTTGTGGAGACATGGCTTCCATGATCGCTGAAGCTTTCCGCGGGCTCATACGGTTCAGAAGGCCCACGCCAACCCGCAGATCAAGAATATTGAAAATAGCGGCCGCATCGACGGGCTTCATCGCCTCATAAATCCTGACCAGTCTTTCCGCATCCTGGTTCAAAAGCTCGTCCGAATGTCGTGCTGTCTCTTCAAACTGCGAACGGGATGTCTGGAGTGCGGTCATCCGACGTTGCAGTTCTTCTTCTGCCGCATCTACCAGACGTTGCCGATCTTCCAACGCAGCGGCCTTGCGATCCAGTTCCTGCTGCCGTGCAGCCAGCTCTGCTTTCAGCCCGGGATCAGGCGTTATCGGCGCCATTTCATTTGCCGACTGAAGCGCTCCCTGACATCCCCCTGCCTTGCAAAGATCTGGAGAGGCAAGCTTCTGCTGAGCAGGTTTCCCATCCTGCGCCTCAGACGACTTGCTTGCAGTTCCTTCAGCATCAGCGTTCGGTGAGGCTTGTGAGGTGGTCGGCTGCGCCACGGCAGACGACATCAATGACGAATTGGTTGACGCATCAACATACCCAACCAGATCGTAAACTTTCGCGCCCAGCAAGATGATCATCAAACCACAGGCAATATGCAGCAAGCGGAAGAGCATGAGCGTTACACCTGCTTCTGACGAAGGGCACGCAACAGTTCCCGTTCTGCTGCAGTCTTACCGGATGGCGTTTTCAAAGTACTCGCCGCCGGCCATCGTCCTTCATCTGCCCTGACGCGCGCAGAGAAACGAGGGCTATCCATATCCGGCGCCTCTGCCTCTCTGACAGTCGCGGTATTAGCAGGGCGGCCAATTGCCGCTGTTTTTTCCAAAATCTGAGCAACGGCTTCTGATCGTTCACAGAGTATCGTCAGCTCATGTTTGAGGCTCTTTCCGCTCTCCACCGTTTTGCCAAGCGAACGACCAACCATTTCAGTCGTCTGACGCAGATGGTCGATACCGGCTTGAGCCTGCTGGCTGCTACTATGCAAACTGGCAATCAGGGCATCCAGCTCTCCCCGGTTTCGACGAATGACCGATAGCGCCCGCCCAAGATAGAGGCTGTAGAAAATCGTAATCAGCAGCAGGGCTGACAGAGCAACTTCAAGCACAATCTGGAACCTGTCCATGGAAACTGCTCCGCCTTTTCAGCTGTACGCAGAAGGGCGATCAGCAGCCCCTCCGCCAATAAGATTTTCTTCAATACGAACCGCGACATGACCCTGCTTCTTGCCAACCCGCCCCCGAAAGACCGTCTTTCCGCCACAGCGCAGTTGAACGAGAGCCGTAGGATCACGGCGCAGCACCAGCATCTCGCCCGGCGAAAGGGACATGATGTCCTGCAAATTCATGCTCTGCTCTTCCAGAACGGCGTCGAGCGAGACGTCCGTATTCCAGAGCTCTTGGGCAAGGTGACTTTCCCAGATGCCGTCATGGCCAAACTTTTCACCCATGAACTGCTGCAGCAGGATTTCCCGAACAGGCTCCAGCGTTGCATGCGGCAGAATGAGATCCACATCCCCACCGCGGCCATCCATGTCGATGCCAAATCGCGCCAACACCACGCCATTTGCCGCCCGGGAAATAGTCGCAAAGCGGGAATTCAGTTCCAGCCGTTCAAAACGAAAATTCACAGCACACAAAGGGCTGAAACTCATGGAGAGATCCGAGAGGATCACACGGATCAGAGGCTCGACCAGCGCGCGCTCGATCGCCGTATGATGTCGGCCTTCTGCCCGCCTCTCCCCATCGCCATGAGGACGAACACGATCACGCCCTCCCAGCAATGCATCAATGACACTGTAAACAAGGGACGAACTAAGAACGAGAATCCCGTAATTGTCCCATTCCTCCGCTTTGAAGACGGCGAACATGGACTGCCCGGAAACATTCTCCAGATAATCTCCAAACCTCTGGGAAGCCAGGCGATCCATTGAGACTTCAACGTTATCGCTGGTGAAGTTGCGTAGGCTGGTCGTGAGAATCCGGACGAGACGGTCAAAAACCACCTCAAGCATAGGGAGCCGCTCGTAAGAGACGAACGACGTGCTCAGCAGTTTTTCCAGACCGCTTCCTTCGCCTCCGCCGCTCACGTTGGCGTCGCTCCCGAAGAGACTATCAATCTCGTCCTGGTTCAGAATCCGGTCTGCACCCTCATCCTCTGAAAAACCGAGATCATCCATAGAAAGGGCAAACCGCGGCATCGGCGCATCGTTTACACCGCCCTCCGACATCGGGGCGGCTTCTGCCTTCTGTGCGTCTGGCATCACTGCACCAGAACTTCCACAAAGAAGAGATCCCGCACGACGAGCGGCGCAAGAATGTTAGAAATCTGCGCCAGCATGGTTTCCCGCAGACGATAGATTCCCGCTCCGGTCAGTTCGTCCGGGCGCATCCCATGCAAGCAGGTCTGGAAGGCATCCTGTATCTGGGGCATGAGCGACCCGATTTTTGCCGTATCTTTGCTGTCTTCAACCTGAAGGCGCGCACTGATCCGGACATAACGCGCCCTGCCATCTCCGGTATCAAGGTTGGACACCAGCGTCGGGATGGTAATGAGTGTCAGGGATATCGGCTGGGACGCCGCTTTTACGGGACGGGACGCAGGATGTTGGAAATGCCGCCAGGCGAATACGCCGCCTCCAGCCAGCATGGCACAGAGCACTGCTGCGATCAGGATAATCCTGCGTTTTCCGCCAGCTTTCGCCGGGATCTCAAGTTCCGGAGTCTCCGTCGTCACTGCCTGTCTGCCTTCTCTTTCGGACAGACGGCATCATCTGAGCAAAAGATTAACATTGGGTTTATGACGCCTCGGAAAAGGCCCTTTGCCCTGTATGCTGGAAGCCTTTTCCTGTCGGGAATCCTTCTCGCCGGATGCGCCTCCCAACCCTCGCCCTACAATCGATATTATGCAGCAAACGGCGCTTACAAAGCCCCCGGCACAGCCAGTGATCCCTGGGGGCCATACATTCAGCAGGCTGCCAGTCGCTTCTCGATTCCCGAAGCCTGGATCAGAGCGGTCATTCACCAGGAATCGGGGGGACACCAGTATCTGAATGGCCAACCCATCACGTCCAGCGCCGGAGCCATGGGCCTGATGCAGCTCATGCCGCAGACCTATGCTGAAATGCAGGGCCGGTTCGGGTTGGGTTCTGATCCGTATGAACCGCATGACAACATCATGGCGGGAACCGGCTACATCAAAATACTGTCTCGCAAATACGGAGCTCCCGCATTTCTGGTGGCTTACAATGCTGGACCACAACGCCTTGAGGATTACCTCTACCAAGGGCGGGCACTCCCCAACGAAACTGTCAATTACATTGCAAGTATCACGCCGCATCTGGGCACACAGATCGCTATGACAGGCCCATTGGCAGCCTACGCGTCGTCACAGCAACTGAACGCATCTCCTATGGAGGTCGCAGAAGCACCTGATAGCAGCACACAATTGGCCATGGCTCAGCCTTCCAGACAGTATGGTTCAACACAGCAGAGCGTTCAGCAGGCATGGTCCAGACGGCGCATTACGTCTGTCCCGTCAGATACAATGCCACCTGAACTGCCGCCTCTTGGCCCCTGTGACCCGGATGCCGCCTATGATCCAAGTATGGCCTGCACTCCCGTCTCCGTCCCCAACCGTCAACTTGCAGCCCCGTCTGCAACTGTCGAGCAATCGACAGTTGCCAGCACGCTCCTGCCTCCGGCTCCTGTCATTCCCACACCACCTCGAACACCTCGCCCCTCTCAGAGTCTGACACCCACAGCCGTCAGCTATCGCGCGCCAGGAACTTACGGAGACTGGGGCATTCAGGTCGGAGCTTTTGCGAATCCCGGACAGGCACGCTTTGCCGCGAACATGGCGCGACAGACGGCATTCTCTCCCCTTCAGGCATCGCAGACCCAGATTCAGCCCACAATGTCTCATGGAACGCGCTTCTATAGGGCCCGTCTTGCTGGTATCAGCCGGGCCGGGGCTGCCAGTGCCTGTAGCAGTCTGACAGCGCAGGGCATGGCCTGCATGGCCGTTCCACCTGGACATTAAATGTCTCAAAAGTCTGAATTTTCGTAAGGAAACTCAATGCTCGTTGGCAATGAGAGGACTTTGCCGTATGTTCCCATGCAGATTGGACATACCTGCCACGCATGAAGTGTAGGTGACCACCGTCCAGACATTGATTCACCCCGCCGATCCCGGCCCTCAGGATGCGCAGATGACGACCAGCCCTGCTCACGATCACACTCCACCATCGGAAGATGTCATCAGCGAGGAAGGGTACCACAAGGATCTTGGTCGTCGACATGTTCAGATGATCGCCATCGGTGGCGCCATCGGAACCGGACTGTTCCTTGGTGCTGGCTCCCGCCTTCAGGTTGCCGGTCCTTCCCTTGCGCTGATCTATGCCGTTTGCGGCGTTTTCTCTTTCTTGATTCTCCGTGCCCTTGGAGAACTGGTCATGTACCGCCCGACCAGCGGTAGCTTCGTGACCTATGCCCGCGAATTTCTTGGCGAAAAAGCCGCTTATGCTGCGGGCTGGCTCTCATTTCTCAACTGGGCTATGACGGGCATCGTCGATATCACCGCCGTCGCCCTTTACATGCACTACTGGGCCGTTTTCGTGGACGTCCCCCAGTGGGTTTTTGCTCTTGGCGCTCTCAGCATCGTTGGCACGATGAACATGATCGGCGTCCGCTACTTCGGTGAGATGGAGTTCTGGTTTTCGCTCATCAAAGTTGTGGCCCTTGCCGCATTCCTCATCGCCGGAACGCTTATTCTCGGCAGCCGGATGCCCGTAGCCGGGCACACCACGGGCCTTCATCTGATCACAGAGAACGGTGGCCTGTTCCCGCATGGAATCATGCCAGTCTTTCTGCTGCTGCAGGGTGTGGTGTTTGCCTATTCCGCCATTGAACTGATTGGCACTGCCGCTGGAGAATGCCACGATGCGCGTGAAATTCTGCCGCGCGCTGTGAACAGCGTCATCTGGCGTATCGGTCTCTTCTATGTTGGCTCGGTTGTCCTGCTCGTCTGCCTGCTGCCATGGACAGCCTATCATGCTGGCGTCAGCCCGTTCGTGACGTTCTTTCAGGCACTTGGAATTCCGGGCGTTGGCACGATCATGAACATCGTTGTCCTGACTGCGGCACTGTCCAGCCTCAATTCAGGCCTGTACTCCACAGGTCGCGTACTGCGTGCCTTGTCCCTTGGTGGATCAGGCCCTCAGGTGCTTTCGAAGATGAACAAAAGCTCCGTACCTTACATGGGTATCCTGACGACGCTTTCTGTTTATCTGGTTGGCGTTGGCCTGAACTACCTGATCCCTTCCCGCGTGTTTGAAGTGGTTCTGAACTTCTCGGCCATCGGAATCATCAGCACATGGGGTTTCATCCTGTTGTGCCAGCTTCGCCTACGAGCCGCTATCAATCGCGGCGAAATTGCTCCGACAACTTTTGCCATGCCTGGCGCCCCCTATACCAACTGGGCAACACTAGGGTTTCTGGCCTTTGTTCTTCTGATGATGGCTTTCGATTACCCGGACGGCACGATCACCATTGGTGCCATTCCTCTGATCGGACTTATCCTTGTAGGCGGATGGCTCCTTCTGGCGCGCACCCGAAAAGCCCACTGAGATACTAATAAAAAAGCACTCCTTATCGGGGCGCTTTTTTTATGAGCTCCTGTCGAAATCAGGAGTTCTCGACAGGCAGGGCGCCAACAGGCGGAAGCCACACAAGGCACGTCGTCCCGCGCCCCGGCGCACTGGCGACCCTGAGTCTTCCACCGTGTCGGTCAAGAATATGCCGAACGATAGACAAGCCAAGACCAGTGCCCTGTTTGGCCGGCTCTACCTTATCCACCACACGATAAAACCGCTCTGTCAGCCTGGGGAGATGATGCGCTTCCATACCGCGCCCATTGTCTTCTACCCCAAGCAGTACGCCTCCCTCTTCAGGCCAGCGGTCATCCCGCTCCGGGGCCCGTCGGGCGAACAGAGTTACAGTAAAGGGGCGACCTTCTTCCCGGCCATACCGCAGAGCATTTTCGATGAGGTTCAGAAGCACCTGAACCATCTCATCCTCATCCGCCCGGATTGTCAGGTCGTCCTCAATGGCAATTTTAAGCGTACATCCTGGCTCATCAAACCGAGGGGCGACCTCACCAAGTACAATTGCCATCAGATCTGCAATTTCAACCAGATCACGGGGCCGCTGATGCTCATGAGCCTGGACACGAGACAGATATAGCAACCGGTCGATCAGGCGCTTCAGCCGGGCAGACTGCTGAGCCATGATCTCCAGAAACTGCTGTCTCGTCCCTTCATTCATGCTGCTCCCCCCAGTTCGGAGGGCATCAATGAAGCCACTCAGAGACGCCAGAGGCGTACGGAGCTCGTGACTGGCATGAGCTACGAAATCGACCCGCATCCTGTCCAGAACCTGCGCTTCGCTACGATCCGAGAGCATGACAAGCACGCGTGTATGCCGGTCGTGCGGGGCAGAAATTCTTCTCAGTGAGAGATGAAGCGTACGAGGGACGGGAACGTCCAGCGTGAACGTGGTGGAACAGATTGAGGGCAAGCCATCCACATCATTGGATGCAACGCGTAATGCGGCAGAGAGAGCCGAGCGTGCGGCAGGATGACGGAGGATAGCCCCTACACTATCCCCAAACTGGGTAAGTGCCTCCTCGTTGGCCTGAAGAACTGCCCCGAGCCGGTCCAGCAGAAGAACACTCCCGGGGAAGATCTCGATAGGGAGAATAGTCTCTGAAGCTGGCCCTGCGGAGGCCAGGGCTGAATGTTCGGTCTGTGCAGGTAACGGCACGGAGGGACGCCGCAAAGCCAGAAACGCACATCCCCATCCGGCAACCGCCACGCCCATAAGGACAAGCCCTGCCCAGAGAGGCAGACCTTCATGGGAGACGGCTACCAGGCTTTCAGCCTTCAAAGCCCGTCCGTGACAGGCCCGTCATCCAGTGCATAACCAGCGGCCCGGACAGTGCGCACCAGGTCCGGCTCGTTAGGACCATTGATTGCCTTGCGAAGTCGCCGGATATGCACGTCGATCGTGCGGATCTCGACATGGATATTTTGCCCCCAGATCCGCCGCAAAAGATCTTCCCGGGAAAAAACCTTCCGTGGATTACGGATTAGCAGATCCAGAAGACGGTATTCCGTTGGGCCGAGTGACAGCAGACGACCTGCCCGTTCAATCCGATGCGTTTCCGGGTCCAGCGTAATATCTGCAAAAGACAGCACGTCGTATGAAGACTGATGTCGGCGCAGGAGGGCGCGCAGACGTGCATCCAGCGTATCGACGCTGCAAGGCTTGATCAGATAGTCATCCGCGCCTGTATCGAGCCCACGAATGGCATCCTGCTCGCCCGAACGAGCCGTTAGCAGCAGAACCGGAAGATCCCGCAGGGTCGGATTGCTACGAATACGGCGACACAGATCAAGCCCCGACATCCCCGGGAGCATCCAGTCCAGCACGGCAGCATCTGGACGGGCCGTCTCAAGAAACAGGAGAGCCGTTTCAGCATCCGCGGCAGTTTCGACACGATAACCCCGCTGTTCGAGGTTATAGCGCATCATCAGGAGCAAAGCGGGATCATCCTCAACAACGAGAATGAGCCCCTTTGCCCTGATCTGGGTGCTTCCGCTCACCGGTCGGGCTGTTCAGCAGCGTTATCAGTAGTTGCAGGCGCGCCCCGCGGACGCACCGCCGGCAGATTATCTCCCGTCACGGCATAGAAGACGCGTTCAGCAATATTGGTGGCGTGATCACCAATCCGCTCAAGGTTTTTGGCAATGAACAGAAGCTCCGTGCAGGCACGGATGTTCCGTGGATCTTCCATCATGTAGGTCACGAGCTCACGGAACAACGCCGTGTAATACTCATCCACCGCGCGGTCTGCGTGCCAGACTTCCATGGCCCGATTGGAATCCTGCTGCGTGATGGCATCGATGGACCGGCGTAGATTGTCCTGCACCAGACGCCCCATGCTCCGCAGACCGGACAGCGAAATCTGCCCATCGGCCCCGCGAATACGGAGCGATCGACGCGCGATCGACGAGGCATAATCGCCGATACGCTCCAGATCGCCGGTAATTTTCAGCGCGGCAACGATCTCACGCAGATCGCTAGCCATCGGGCTCCGCAGAGCGAGCAGGCGAATGGCGAGACTTTCGACGTCCCGCTCCAGCTCGTCTACGTCCGGATCCTGACGGGCTGCAGCATCGGCAGCCTCCTCATTGCGATCCGCGATGGCAGAAAGCGCCAAGGCGACCTGATTCTCTACGATGCCCCCCATCTGGGACATCATGGACCGGAGCTGACCCAGCTCCTGCTCGTAGCTTTTAACGATATGAGATCTGTCAGCCATGGCGGATTATCCAAATCTTCCGGTGATGTAGTCCTGGGTCTGCTGCTGCCGTGGATTGGTGAAGATACGATCTGCCGCATCCACTTCAATCAGCCGCCCCATGTAGAAAAATGCAACCTGATCCGCACAACGCGCAGCCTGCTGCATATTGTGTGTCACGATCGCAATGGTGAACTCTTCCTTGAGTTCGTCCAGAAGCTCTTCAATGCGCGCTGTAGAGATCGGGTCCAGTGCGGAAGTCGGTTCGTCCAACAGCAGCACTTCAGGACGTGTTGCGATGGACCGCGCAATGCACAGTCTCTGCTGCTGACCGCCCGAGAGGCCGGCTGCAGGAGCATTCAGGCGATCCCGCACTTCATTCCACAGGGCGACGCGTGTCAGAACGTCCTGCACGCGCACATCCATGTCTGCTTTGCTCAGTCGCTCATGGAGGCGCACACCGAATGCGATGTTGTCATAGATCGACATGGGAAACGGCGTCGGTTTCTGGAACACCATGCCGATCCGCGCGCGCAGGATGTTCAGGTCCAGCCCGGTTTCAAGAATATTGCGGCCGTCGAAAATCACCTCTCCCGTTGCACGCTGTCCCGGATAGAGATCGTACATACGGTTGAAGATCCGCAGAAGCGTGGACTTGCCACAGCCGCTGGGGCCGATCATCGCCGTCACTTTCCGGGCAGGAAAGTCGATGCTGATATCGTGCAGGGCATGGTTCTGCCCGTAGTAAAAGTTCAGATTGCGAACGGCGAGGGCCACTTGCGGCTTGGTCTCGTTCATTTTGAAATCCTGTAAAGTCATCCGCGCCGGGCCGAAAAACGAACGGCAATATTGATGGCCAGAACACCCAGTGTCACCAGAAGAGCACCAGCCCAAGCGAGCTGTACCCAGTCGTCATAGGACGCGCCCGCATACTGGTAGATCGTTACTGGCAGACTGGCCATCGGGTGGTTCAGGCTGAAGGACCAGTTCTGATTACCGAGAGATGTGAAAAGCAGGGGAGCTGTTTCACCACTCACACGAGCCAGAGCCAGAAGAATACCTGTCAGAACGCCGGTCTTCGCCGAGCGTAGACAAAGAAAGAGGGTTACACGCCAACGTGTTGCACCCAGCGCTGCTCCAGCCTCCCGCATCGCGACCGGCACAAGCCGCAACATGTCTTCCGTTGTGCGCACGATGATCGGCACGGCGAGAATGGCAAGAGCAACTGAACCCGCCAATGCAGAGAAATGGCCGAACGGGGCCACCAGAACCTGATAGACAAACAGTCCCACAAGAATGGACGGGACAGACATCAGCACATCGGAAACAAACCGCACACAGGAGGCGAAGCGGTTCTGTCTGGAGCCATACTCGGACAGATAAATGCCACAGCCCAAACCCAGTGGGGTTGCCATCGCAAGCGCCAGTGTCGTCTGGATTACGCTGCCAAGAATAGCGTTTGCCAGCCCTCCCCCAGAACCAGGAGGCCCCATAGGCTTGAAAAGCGCACTTGCCGACAAGCCAACAATGCCACGCGAAAGCAGTGTCCAGAGAATGGACGTCAGAACCAGCACGAGGATCGCAGCCGCAATCATACCCAGAATGGTGGCGACACGATCTTTCCGACGACGGCGCGCGCCGCACGGATTAGGAGCCCAGCCGGGAGAATGCGTTGTCATGTTGCTCATTTTCTATCCCCCCGCAGCATCCTTGCCAGAGACAGGCTGGCAAACGACAGCAGCATGAGAATGAAACCAAGAGCCAGCAGAGACGACAGACGAAGCGACCCAGCCGGACTTTCCGGGAACTGGAGAGCAATCAGAGACGCGACCGTGCTTCTCGGAGCAAACAGGGACCATCCTACGGCTGTCACATTTCCGATTACAAATGTGACGGCCATTGTCTCGCCCAAAGCACGCCCCATGCCCAGAACAACAGCTCCGATCATGCCCGACCGGGACCAGGGCACGACGACCTTCCACATCACGTCCCAGCGCGTTGCTCCCAACCCGTAGGCGCTTTCACGAAGCATACCTGGCATGGCGCTGAAAACATCCCGCATGACCGCCGTCATGAAAGGCGCGATCATCATGGCCAGAACAAGACCTGCCGTCATCAATCCCGTGCCAAAAGGCGCACCATGAATCAGCATATTGATCCCTGGGACATGCCGGAAATGATGTGTCATGAAGGGTTGGACATGTCGTGCCATGAAAGGCACGATCGTGAAGAAGCCCCACATACCAAAAATAATGGATGGAACTGCCGCCAGAAGCTGAACGGCAGTGCCAACAATGGCTGCAATTTTCGGAGGCGCGATGGCGGTCAGCCAGAATGCCGTACCAAAAGCCAGCGGCATTGCAATCAATACACCAATCAGAGTGCTGACGATTGTGCCGAACAGGGGAGCCCAGGCACCGTATTCATTCGAAACAGGATTCCAGACATCCCGGAACGCAAATCCAAGGCCAAATGTCCTGAAAGCCTCCTGCCCACCAACACCCATCAGCACGACAAGGCCACCGAGGACAATCAGGACCAGCAGGGAGCATCCACCGACAACCGCCTGAAATGCGGTATCTGCGTTACTCCGTTTTTCCGGATGTTCGGAAACGGAAACCTTTTCGGGTTGCCTGGCTGGGGCAAGTGTCATGCGTCAAAGGCTCTGGCTGTGATAACTGGTGCAGACTGACGACAGGTGCCGCCACTTCCGTGCATTAGCCGTCCCAACCCGGAAGGACAACCGGCGCAGGCAAAGCAAGGCATGAAAGATTTATGTCACGCTCGATCCATTTTTTTTTGGCACACCTGAGACTGGCTCCCCAAGACACATTTCAGCAATTGATTTAACCTTCCGGAAAACAGTCCTTTTTGCCTTTCAGAGAACACCCAAGGGCAGGAAAGAGGAGCAGGAAACCCGTGACGATGAAACAACCTCCGCTGCCGCCCCAGACGACTTCAGGCTTTTTCATGGGGTATTTCGATCTTTTCGAAGGGGGCAGAGCACGGGGTTGGGCCGTGGACATTCGCGGCCAAGGACCGGTCAGACTTCATATCCTGATTGATCAGCAGGAAGTCATGCAGGTTCTCTGCGACCATGAGCGGTCAGACATTCAGGCTGCCCTCAAGCTTCCGACTTCGAAAGTCGGCTTCGAATTTATGGTTCCTGAAAAATTCATGGATGGCGTCTCTCACGAATTCTCCATTCGCTTTCCGGACCGCTCGATCCTCCCACTCACGAATCCTTCTACCCCTGACGTCCCGCCTCTGCCGATCCTTCAGTTTACTGGAAAGCTGTTACCGGAATATCAGAGCTATATTGACGGCGTGAAACAGGGCGCTCTCCGTGGTTGGGTTCTTTGCTCGGATAAGCCTGGTGCAACAAAACACGGGCGATGCATGATCTCCGTCTTCGCAGACGGTGTTCCAATGGCTCAGGCTCGGGCTGATCGGTATCGCGGAGATGTCGCCGCAGCGCTGGGCTGCGATCCGAACTGTGGCTTCGAAATTCCCATTCCTCAGCACCTTCGTGGCAGTGGACCCCGGAAATTCCGGATTATTACCCTTCCTGATGCCGTAGAACTCAGTGGAAGCCCGCTTGTCACCTCTGTCGCAGACGATGCACTGGAATCACGCCTCGTTGATCTCCTGAGCGTCATCGACGGGCTGCATCGGAAACTTTCTGAATTGCGTCAGGAAGTCAGAGACCTGGTTCCTCGGCGCGGCTACAATCTCGGCGATTACAACCGCTGGGCTCATCGATATTATCCGCTCCTGCGAGAGCGAGTTGCCAAACAGCGTCAGTTGCCAGGTGGAAAAGGGCAAGAGGAGCCCCTGGTTTCCATTCTGTGCCCGACCTACCGCCCGCTCAAAAGCGACTTCGAGGCTGCCCTCAATTCAGTGCTGTCCCAGACCTACTCAAACTGGGAGCTCATCATCGTTGATGATGCGGGTCAATGCGCCCAGACGACTGCCGTAATTGAGCAGTTTTGCAAAACCGATCAACGGATCCGCGCTGTACCACTCGAGAAAAACTCAGGCATCTCTGGTGCCACAAATGCTGCCATGGATGCTGCTCGAGGTCAGTACGTCGTTTTCTTTGACCATGATGACCTCATGGTGGATGTCGCGATTGAAGTGATGGTCCGTGCGGCTCTGGAGACAGGGGCGAAGCTCCTTTATTCAGACGAAGATAAAATCGACCAGGCTGGCTATTTCCTGGAACCCAATCTCAAGCCCGATTTCAATTACCGCTATCTGCTCGGCTGCAACTACATCTGTCATCTGACGATGGTTGAGGCAGAGACCATGCGTAGAATTGGCCACCTGAAGTCAGACTATGATGGCGCACAGGATCATGACTTTGTTCTACGGGCGACGGAAATCCTGTCTCCGGCGGAAATTCATCATGTTCCCGAAATTCTCTATCATTGGCGCAAAACCCCCAATTCCACTGCCGTCAATGTGGCCAACAAGACCTACGCCATTGAAGCCGGCGTCAGGTGTGTGCATGACCATCTCAAACGCAAGAAGGTCCGGGGCAAAGTCTCGTCCATCCGCGGGCTGACGCTGTATGGCGTGGAGTGGCTGACGAAAAAGGCTCCCAAAGTCACAATTATCATTCCGTTCAAGGATCAGGTTGAAACCACGCGCCAGTGTGTTGATGCCCTCCTTGATAAAACTTCCTACAAGAATTTTGACATCATTCTGGTCAACAACTGGTCGGTCGAGCATGAGACGGCTGACTTCATCGCTGAAATACAGAAGCAACCGAAGGTCTCCGTCCTGACAGTTGAGGAGCCCTTCAACTATTCACGCCTCAACAATCTCGCTGTCGATCAGACGAATGCTGACTATCTGATGTTCATGAACAACGATGTCTTCGTTGAACATTCAAACTGGCTTCACATTGCGATTGGAGAGGCTCTGGCTGCACCAGATATCGGAGCAGTTGGCGCAAAACTTCTCTATCCCAATGATACAATTCAGCATGCGGGCGTCGCGGTGGGGCCGGCTGGGATAGGCGCTCACGTTCATCGGGGTGATCCACTGACGGAGTATGGCTACATCGGACGCACCATGCTTTCGCATGAGGTCACGGCTGTTACGGCAGCGGCCATGCTGGTTCGAGCAGACGTTTTTCGTGAAGTCGGTGGCTTCGACGAGAAAGAACTGACCGTCGCCTACAACGATGTCGATCTTTGCCTGAAAATCCGAGACGCGGGTTATCGGATTATCTTCTGCGCGGAAGTCATCGCCTATCATCATGAAAGTCTATCGCGCGGCAGCGATGATCGTCCGGAACATGAAGCTCGCTTCTTTCATGAAACCCAGACCATGCTGGCCCGTTGGAGTGACAATCCACTTTTCGAACGAGATCCCGCTTACCCGCGCTATTTCACGGTAGACCAGCAGCCATTCTTCGATCTTGTGGATCCGGAAACACTATGAAACCTATTTGGGATTTCTGCGTTTGACCGGATAACGAACCCTGTTGCAGGAGAACCATCATGGCCACGAAATCCAACCGCCATGTCACACAGAACGACACCGCAGACAACACGAAGAGCGTCTCGATTGAAACGCTCAATGCTCGTCTGGCCGATCTGATTGACCTCGCCCTGATCACGAAACAGGCGCACTGGAACCTCAAGGGTCCGCAGTTCATCGGCGTCCACGAAATGCTGGATGGCTTCCGTACGAGCATTGATGACTTTGTGGACACAACAGCAGAGCGTGCAACGCAGCTCGGTGGCACAGCATACGGCACAGTTCAGGATGTCTCCAAGAATTCATCTTGCAAGCCATACCCGACCGACATCTATCGCGTCGCAGACCATATCGCTGCTCTGATTGATCGCTATGCCACTGTTGCAAACAACGTGCGTGAAGCCATCAAGATCACGGATGAAGCAGGCGACGATGACACGTCTGACCTTTTCACCGAGGTTTCCCGCGGTCTGGACAAGCACCTGTGGTTCCTGGAAGCCCATGTACAGGAACCGACCGGCCAGATGCGTGACGGTGACCATGAAGGCAAGCGCGCCTAATACGCGCCTGCATTACTGAGCCTGAAAACGGAGCGGTCTTGTGCTGCTCCGTTTTTTATTGTGGCACTTGCCCCTCAACAATATCGCGATTACCAATAAAGGCACAAAAGGCGCCGTCTGAGGTGAGCCTTGATCACGACTTTCCTGAAGCGGGACAACAGGCATGACTTCCGAAGATCAAACGACACACCAAGATAGCGCGGCTTGGGATCTGTCCGAGTGGGAAGCCTTGAGAGAAGAAGATACGCCATCTTCTAATGCCGCCGAAGAACCCGCAGCGCCACCAGTGCCCGCTTCACCAGAACTACCGGACCCTCAGGCTGCCGCATATCTCGCACAGCATGGCGCAGACACTGTTGAACATGCTTTTGCGCTTGCCAATATCTTGCACACCAATCGCAGCGTAGCTGAAGCAGCAACATACTACGGCCGTGCGTTTGAATTGCATTCGAAATCTCCGACGCAGTATCCTCTGGCACAGTCACTTTTGCAGGTCCGGCTTCTTTGTCTGCTCAAGGCAGGCCAGCCCATTCCGCAACATGAACTCGCTGAGCTGCGCAGCCTGAACATCCCGTTTGCAAACTATATTGATGGGACATCCCACGCCTGGCGTGGAACGCCACCACGTGATGCCCTGAACATTATGGGTAATGCTTACGACGAATTCCATACGGGCGAAGAAGTTGATTCTGTCGCATTGGAAATCGCGCTTAGAGCCTCCCCCTCTGTATTTTCAGCAACTCCGCAGGGCGACGATATCTATAATCGTATTCCACGGAAGATGTTTCTCTATTGGGATAAAAATCCGCCAGCAGAAATCCAGAAGAATTTTGACTATCACAAAGCGATCTCCAGCTTTGAAGTCAAAACCTTCGATAAGGAAGAAGCTGCTGAGTGGCTTTACGATAATTACGGGATTGAAGCCCGCACACTGTTCCTGAGTGCCCGACACCCCGCTGAAGCTGCTGATTTTCTGCGGGTCCACGTCATCCAGCTCCTTGGGGGCTGGTGGCTGGATGCCGACATTCGCGTCAAGAGCGATGCAGCCCTCCAGTTCATGGCAGAGCGCAAGGAAGGTTCAGCCTTCTTCCTCACACATAACCAAGTCGTTCATAATGACTTCTTCGGATCGGTTGCTAACAGCGACGTACTGACGGACTGCCTGCTGTCCCTGTATCGAAACTGCTATCTGCACCAAGGGCTCTTCATTGCCTACAAAACGGGTCCAGGCATCTTCAACCGTGCATTGAACCGTATTGCCCATCGCTCCCTCCAGGGCCGGACACCTGCAAAATCCATCGAAATCTTTGACCACCATGTCTTCAACGACATAATTGAAGAATTCGATACACCTTACAAAACCCAGTTGCCTTCCTGGTACACAGCCTAAGAGCTTACTGGCCCCGAAAGCTCTTCTTTAGGGGCCAGATTTCCTTCACAGGCAGCGCTGGAGATGCTCTCTGGCAAAACGAAAAGCGTCCTGAGATGGTGCTTCATCTTCAATAGACACTTCATCGACCTCATCGCTCAAAACAGACGCGCCTGAAAACTGCTGAGCCATTCCCTCAAGCGCCAGCATCACAAATTTCCGAAAATCTTCTTTTCCCAGCGGAGTTGGTACTTTGCCGCGCTCGCGCTGCACAACCCAACCGCTCGTTAATGCCTGCAAGCTGCCCCAGCCATTTTCCACATCGCCCAGAGCACGCTCTTTCAAGGTTTCGACGGTCGCCTTGGCCAGATCTTGAATATCGTCGCTGGTCATGCGCTGAGGAGCCAGCGTTGCATCTTTCTTGATGACCCAGCCCTCAACCAAGACCGCAAGGCCAGGAAGCATTTCGCCAGACATAAAATTTTCTCCCTGCTGCCTCCGAATCTATCATTTCGGAGGATTGCCGCCATTTTATTGGGTTTGGAAAATAGCATGCCTGAAGATCACAGGAAATGTGAGTTGCACCTCTTAGAGATAATCAGCTTGAAGATCCTATTGCACCTGGCTTCAGAGTAGTCCTATCTGCAAAGAGACAAAGCTACGGATTAGCTCACACATTTGCGCAAGTGGTATTGATGACTGAGAATATTGACCATGAATCCGACAATGCTCCGTCCATCACAGCGGCGACCCTCGCAGGTGACGGACAAGCTCTCGCATATTTCGAGAAACATGGCGCTGATACGGTAGAGCATTCATTTGCCATCGCAAATATTCTCCATATCCATAGCAACGTTAAAGAAGCCTCATTTTTCTATAGACGTGCCTTGGATTTGCATGGCAAGAGCCAAACAGAATATCCCTTACCACAATCACTATTACAAGTTCGTCTTCTATGCCTCCTCAAGGCTAGTGAGTCGCTACCAGAAGAAGAAATACTTGAATTAGAGAAATATTCGTTTCCGCAAGCAAACTATATCCGCGGAATTCGGGCTGCATGGCGTGAAAGTAATTTCGATGAGAGCCTGAAACTGATCGGAAACTGCTTCGAGGAGTTTCACTCAGGCGAAGAGATTGACCGACTCTATCTTGAAATCGCTCTCCGCTGGATCCGCTCTTTCGGTGAAGATGGCTTTCCAAAATCGCAGCCTGAAATACCCCACCACCTCTACATGTACTGGGACGCGAACCCGCCCGTAGAGATCAGCGAGAATATTGAATACCATCAGAACATGCTGGGAGATCGCTTTACGATCTTCACACGGGAAACAGCGACCAAGTGGTTGTACGACCACTATGGAAAAGAAGCATCCGACCTTTTCCAGCAGGTCCGTCATCCGGCAGAAGGCGCTGATCTTTTGCGCTTGCACGTCATTTTGGCAAAAGGCGGCTGGTGGATTGATGCCGACCTGCGCATCAAGTCTGATGAAGAATGGAATGCCCTCGCCACCATTCCAACGACCTGCCAGCTATTCACCACTGACAACTACGTCCTTCACAATGATTTTTTTGGAGCGACTGCCTCGCATCCAGTCATTGCCAATGCCCTGATGACGGCTTGGGCCAACATGTTTCGTCATCCCGGCCTCTACATTGCCTTCAAGACCGGCCCAGGCGTTCTGAACCGTGCCGTGAGCCGGGCGCTCTTCCAGAGCCTGGAACTCAAGGCACAGCTTCCCGTGCTTCGGATAGATGACCAAGCTCGTTTCAATGACTTCGTTGAAGAGTATGAAGTGCATTACAAGGGTAACGCATCCTGGCACAGTCAGTAAGAAACTGGCTTTATCGTCAGCGGTGATGCCCGCTGACGATCTCCTGCACCAGAGCGTCATAGCGCTTCAGATAACCCTGTAGACACAACTCAGCTTCAGCATAGCGACGGGCATCCTGGCCCAGACGTCGCGCCTGTTTGCGGTCTTCCAACAATTCCAGAACAACATCCGCAATACGATCGGGCTCAAGAAACGGCACCAGCCGACCGGTCAGGCCATCTGTAATGAATTCACTTACAGGTGCCGTATCACTGCCAATAATAGGGCATCCCGTTGCCATGGCTTCTCGCAGGGACCACGAGGCAACAAAAGGATACGTCAGATAGAGATGAGCATCTGAACGCTTCAGCAACGCACGGAAGTCATCATACGCAACCTTACCCACAAAATGGACGCGGCTTAGGTCAAGCTGGCCTTCAAGCTCCTTGAGCATAATATCACGCCAGCTACCCCGCCCTGGTGGAGGGGCGCCGTAGCTGACCTGATCTCCGCCCACCATGATGATATGGGCGTCCTTTCGTTCCGCAAGAATGCGTGGGAGGGCACGCATTGCGGAATGAAAGCCACGATACGGTTCCAGATTACGCGCAACATACGTAATAAGAGCGTCCTTCGGGCTGATCTTGACGCCATTAATGAGAAGATTGCGCTTGCGAGCCTGCGGCTCCGGCTTGCAAAGATCGAGATTTACACCTTCACGAAGAAGCGAAATTTTTTCCTGAGCCCAGACGGGATAAGTTGATCTCTGGAATTCCGTAGGCGTCTGACCATAGCCATTCGTCAGGGAAAGAGCCTGCAGATTGATCGCATTCTTGATCCGAACCGCAGCGGCGAGGTCCGAACTGGATGGAAATTCGGGGTCGAACCCGACATCATTACGATCTGTATGATAGAAAAATTCGAAATATCCCAGCACCGGACATTTCGGAAAGACATCCCCAAGATTGAGCAGTTCGCCCCAGCCATGATGCCCGATAATGATGTCAGGCTCATATCCTAGCTGCTTGAGAGTCTTAGCGGCTGTCGCGACAGCTTCTGCGCGCAGAATTCCGTATTCGAACTCTCGGAGATGGGGATGAGTAGATGAGGATGGGAGGCGAGGCACCCGATAAATGACGCGCCTTACCCCAGGAACCTCACCTGCATTGGCCTCGGAAATGAAAACAATCTCATGCCCTCCCTGCTCATGCAGATGACGGACGAAATGCAGAAACTGGCCAGGAAAGTTCTGATGAACAAAAAGGTAGCGCACACCAAGTCCTGGCTGTTGAAGAGTCTCTGATCCCGAAAATCCAGATACGCCGGATCTCAGGCATCTTAATTAATCGACCCTTGTCATTTCCAAGGATCACTAAAGGCGGCCTACATTGAAGAGTAGTCCGCCTTCATGAAATTCAAACTGCAGAGCTCGCCTTACGCTTCGCAGGCGTTTTTGTTGTTTTAGCAGCCTTGCTCGGAGCGGCCTTGGTACGCGCCTTTGTCGGAGCGACCTCCGCGGCATCATTGGGAATGATTTCAAGCAGAAATGCCTCTAGCGGCGCGAGACTGTCTGCTTCAAGCGCATCCGTGCCATCTACCGGCCCCACACGTGTTCCATCTGTAAAAGTGGAAGAGAGACGCACGTGATGGGTCTGCGCGGATTCACCCTTCAGACGCACCCGAAGCCCAAGAATGGGCAGCGCCATGCCACGGGAGCCGCAATACTGGCCACCTTCAGACCAAGGGGAAAGCCAGCCCTTTCCGAGCACGGCCTGATATTCGATATCCGAAGTCGGGATGCTGTTTTTCGGAGCGATGGCAAAACCTTCGATCCATGCCTGACTTCCCGGCGTGCCCATCCATTCTCCGATCGGAGCGGCGACATCACCACGGCGCTGAACATGAGCCGAAATCTCGGCTACCCCACCGGTGGCCTCGGGTGCAGGAGCGGCAGACTGCGCGGGGGCAACAGCAGCAGGAACTGCTGTCGTCGGACCAGCAAGTTGCGCCACCTGAATTTTTGGAGCTTCAGCCTGGCTGTTCGGTTCCTGATATGTCGTGACCAGAACAGCTGCTGGGCCGCGCGTCACCCGGACCAGAGCGGCACCACTGGATGCGCCGATCCAACCATCTTCCTCAAAGGTGCTGACTGTCACGATACCCGGCGGCGTTCCAGGCGCGCGGGAAATACGGACGCCTGGCAAACCAGCGGGACCTGGTGCAGGTTGCCCGGCGGCATGAAAGATACAGAAAATACCTGCATCCAGCACCATCATGTGAGCACCAGCCTTAAGGTCAATGACCCGATTTTGCGTTGGTGCTTCAGCCGTCTTTGACATTCCCTACTCCACTTGTTCCCGTCTGCCGGGAGAAAAAATCTTCAGGTTCGCGCTACACCAGACACTCCGTGACTGGAGCCCAGTCTATGAACTGTCTGCAGAAAGAATGCTCTGCTTTGTTCCTGCTCTATATTTTACTCTTTCCAGTCGAAGCGTAAACCCGTTCATCTCAACTTCCCTCACGCCAGCAACGCAAAATAAAAGCCAAGATTAATCCAACGGGCATACCGAGAGGTACGACACCTCCCCGTCCACTCCGTCGCACACGCTCCGACTGGGCACCAATATCGAAACACACAACGGGCAGGCCGCTTTTCCATAACAATCCCAGCGCATAACACCAGGTTTCAGGCGCTACGGAAGGAATAAACCCTATGTCGGCATATTGTTCCCGAACAAGGCCCACAGCCTCATCTTCCCGATATTCTCCTGTAACTTTAACGCCGGCAGCAATTAAAGCATCATCATCTGGCGTGTGCCCGACAAGTATAAGCTCAATCTGAACCGGCATGGTTGAAACATGATGAGCCATTGCCAGCAGAACGTCATAGCCTTTCCATTGGCTCAGCCCACCGACAATACAGATTCGCAATGGCCGTCCCGGCACAATCATTGCCTTGTCAGGCAGGTTGGTCAGCAGACGAGCATCGTCTTCCAGAGGCGTGACGCAAAAAAACATATCAGGAAAATGGCGTGACATGCGCTGCGCGGTATCCCGTGACGGGACCAGCAACTGCTCCGCCTCACGAAATTCCTGCTCAGAGCGCTCGATCAGTTCGGGAACTGTAATGCTTTCCCCCAGATATCCCCCCCACCGGTCAATACAAGCCTCACATCCTACGACCTCAGGCTCCCCACAATATCGGCCATCCCCATTCAGAAGCGAAATACGGGGACAAAACCAGATATGATCATGAATGAAGATGTCATATGGGACGTTGAGCATGTGATGCAGCGTCCGAATGCAGGGCGCATGCCCCACAAGGTGGTGCCACTCCACTTTCTGCACACTAAGCTGAGACAAGACATCCACAAGGAATGGTAACTCTTCCGGAAGCTTGAACGTGAGATTGGGAAAGAGCGTCTTTCCACCCGGCAGGTACTCCAACAAGCATCCTTGAGCCGTCGGGCGTAACCCGAGGGGTAACAGCCCCTGCCGCTCAAATTCGGCAGCTCTGTGATGAACGGCACGCCCTACACCGCCGCCAGCATCATGTTGGACAAGCAAAATCGAGGGCCTACTGCCGCGTTGGCGTTGCAGACGATCCACATCAAGCGCCCGCCTGAGTTCTAAAAGTGGGTCGGATTTCAAAAAAGCAGCAACTGCAACATCGTATCCTGGATGCAGAGCGTTCAGGATATCCAGGTTCCGCGCCATCAGCGCCTTCCGGCTGCTTCCGAACGACACGGACCCTACATGGGCAACATAGACATCGGGTGCCGGAAAATGCCGAAAGCCCAGAGCGGAAGCCCGTAGGCAAAAGTCGTTTTCTTCTCCATAGCCCTGCCCAAACAGGTCTTCTCGAAAAAAGCCTGTCTCAGCCAGACAGTGCGCCGTGATGGCCATGCAAAAGCCATTCCCCGTCGGGAGATCACTCTTTGCAGCCATCCCTGAAAACTGACGCAGACACAGACGATCCAACTCTCTGGCTTCAGCCCGGCTGGGTACGTCGTTCACCTGATCCACCGCCGGATAGGACAGAATACTGGCGTCGTTTGAAAAAGGCGTCAGTGTCCCAACATCCGTTGTATTCATACGAGCGCGCAAGCGCTCAACCCATCCCGAGAATACGAGAGTGTCGCTGTTCAGAAGAATAACATCCCGACCACCAGCCTGCCGCATTCCGTCATTCGCAGACGTAGGAAATCCAAGATTACGTTCGTGACGGAGAAGAGTGATCTGATTTTTTGCCGCAAGGTTATCCAACGCCGCAGCCAAGGCCGGCTCAGGTGTAGCGTCATCCACTACAATGACAGCGACATCTGCAGGTACGGTTTTCAATACGCTCTGCAGACAGGCCAGCGTCCCTGCTTTATCGCGATAAACCGGAATAACAATCGCACATCCGGGACTCACACGATCATCGGCAGGACGGTGTTTCCACGGCATAACTGGAACGGGGCGCAAACGAGACGGAAGAGTGCCATCGCCTGCCAGTAGTTTCCCGATCAGCGGATCAATCGGCGCGCCAGACAAAGGCCTCCCATGGTCATCCGTCACCATCAGAAGACCGTTCCCCTCGGTTGGTAGCTCATTTTTCGGGATGGCAAAGACGCGAGGCCTTGAAAGGGGAACGTCACTATCCACGTTCGTTGCCAAGGCCGGAACCTGAAGGACGTCTCCGCCCCCCAGCCTGATGGACGGCACATGATCTGGCTCCGCAGGATACCAGAGCCACCCTTCAAGCCCATTCGCCGTTGCCTGCACAAGCGATTCACAACGCGTCAAAGCCTGAATGTTGATCGGGCTGCCAAGAATATGCTTCCGCCCGGAACGCACCTCCAGACGACAAGCTTTTGGCCACCCAACAGGCAGGAAATAGCGCCCACTGACGCCCCGCCCAACCTCAATCCCATCTAGCAGAATACGAAAAATGCCGGACGTCTGAACATCCACCCACCCACCATTGGAGGCCGTGCACCAGCCTGCCAATCCCGTCTGCTTTGCAAGATTTGTCGCGAGTTCCTGAAGCTCAGGCAGAATATGAAAGCACGAGAGGGTCTTTCCCAAGCGAATGGCGGCTTCTTCTGTTCGATTTTGCCTGGCCAAACAGACAACGGATAGAAAAGCCGCCTCTCGCAGCCTGAACACATTATAAAGCTGCTCCATGCGGACCAGACATTCGGCAATTCGGCCCACCTTCAGGTAAGCGAGCGCCACAGCCCATGTAACGTTTGGGCTCTGGCGCGCCATACGCTCGGCCCGCTCCAGCCAGAAAAGACCGTCCTGCAAACGACCAGTTTGCATCGCTTCCTGACCACGCCGGAAGGCATTCTGCGCCCGGGCATTCATGACGTCCCGCCATTCGGCCCGTTCTTCGTCCGTAACCTCGTGACCATACCCCCCGAATGCCGCACGGGAGGTCGTACCGGTCAGGTCTGGGCGCTCTTTGTCAGAAGACACGTGAAATCAGTCGTCCTCATCAGCGCGGGCATCATCAAGATTGATGAGTTCGGCTTCGGCATCCTGAATGCCCTGGGCTTTGGCACGCTCCAGCCAGCTCCGTCCCTCAACCAGATCCGTTACGCCAGCAAGTCCACGCACAAGATATCGGCCCAGCATGAGTTGAGCCAGGCCGTTACCCCGCTGAGCAGCCTTTCGAAACCATTTCTGTGCATCTGCCCGATTTTCTTCAACATCATGCCCACCGCCATACATTGCAGCCAGTGAGAACATCGCATCCGTATTTCCGCTGTCTGCCGCTGCCTCATAGAGGTTCAGAGCCCGTACGTGATCGCGCCGACCGTTGATCTGCCCCGTCACCAGAAGCTGCGCAACCGCCACCTGAGCTTCAGCCATGCCCGCATCGGCAGCTTTTTCCATCCAATGCATCGCCTGGGTCGGGTCAGGTTGAACGCCGCGCCCTTCCAACAGCATCCGGCCGTACCAGAACTGCGCATTGACGACTCCATCGGTGGCTTTCTGCATCCAACGGGCAGCTTCTGCAGCGTCCTGCGTATCGCCAACACCTTCAGCAAAGCAGACACCCAGATTGAAAGCGCCAACCAAGTCGCCTTTCTCCGCAGCGCGCTCAAAACGCTCTTTCAGAGCCTGCTTCTGGTCATCCGTCGCGGCAGCGCCTGTCAGAATCAGATTGCCGAAATCAGCATCGGCATGATGGTCACCGGATTCCGAAGCCACGCGAAACCAGTGCGTCGCCACATCCGGGTCCCGGTGAACGCCGTTTCCGGTTAGGTAGAGCAGTCCAAGCGCACGTGCAGCACCGCCATGTTTCTGCTCGGCGGCCAACCGATACCAGGTCGCCGCTTCCATGAGATTCGGCGGTAATTCGCCACCTTTGGCATATAGGTCGCCCAAGAGCGCAGCAGACTCTGCATCCCCATTCAGGGCTGCACGCCGTAGCCAGGTTTCAGCACGACCATAATGCTGCTCAACACCGACACCCTCTAACAGGAACAGGCCATACCGTGCTTGCGCTCCGACGATGTTCCGCTCGGCCGCCTGACGATAATAGCGGGCTGCTGCTCCCATATCATGAGGAACACCAGCACCGGCCTCACTCATACGACCAAGAATATCGAATGCCGTCCCGAGGCCACCCTTGGTTGCCTCCTTTAAATGGGATGCAGCAATTTTCCGGGCATCCTCCGTCTCTGCTGAATGCAAAATTGCCAATGCCAGACCCAGATGCCCCTGAGAGCACCCGGCGGCGGCAGATTGTTCATACAAGGCACGAGCCCGAGGAAGATCACGCAGGTCTTCTGGACCGTTTGTTAGAATATAGCCCAACAGGGCCTGAGCATCTGCCGAGCCCGCATCTGCGGCGACCTGTGCCCAATGACGGCCCTGATGAAAATCTGGATGCCTTTTTCCAGATACGGGACGGGCAGAAAGATCAAGTCCTGCTTTTTGTGCCCGGATTTCGAACCCTTCAGGAAGGCCAACCGTATAAAGCGTAGCCAGCACAAAGGTCGCTTCGACATGACCTGCTTCCGCGGCACTCAGAATCCAGCGAGCACCTTCTTCCAGGCTGGGTGGAACGCCAGCTCCGTCCAGATAGGCACGCCCGACGCGAAAGGACGCCTCCATATCACCTTGAGCCGCCATACGGCTCAACAGAGCGAAACCACGAACGGTTTCTCCCGTCTCCATCAAATGGATCGCCTGCTCCAGCTTTCCTTTGGAAGAGAGGAGAGACGTAATGCGGCGCTTGAATGTCATGTTGCTCAACTCAGGTACGGCAAAAATGTAAAACGCCCAGACTGGCCGGGCGTTTTCTCGGCCTTACGGCTCTCTCATGCCTTCTGTCAGGGTCGGCGTTATCCGACTGAAGAAGTATTGCAGGACTGTCCGTTTTCCGACGTCAATATCCGCTGTCGTCGGGACACCTGGTGCTGGATGGAAGAAACTCGGCTGCCCATGCAACGTGTAACGGTCGATCCGAAGACGGACGCGATAAAAGACGCCTTCACTTGCAGAACCGGCAGCCCCACTGGCGTCACCACCCCCGCCGCCGGCGGCATCAGATTTATCGAAAGAATCTGCACTGATAACGCGCACCGTTGCTTCAGCACCGCCATACTGCGTGAAAGGAAATGCTGCGAACTTTACGAGGGCATGATCACCGACCTTCACAAAGGCTGCATCAGCCGCCCGCATGACGGATTCCATTTCGACCCCATAACCCGTCGGCACGAGGGTCATGAACTGATTAGCCGACTGAAGCACAGACCCAACGGACGCCTTTGCAATCGTAAGCACAACTCCATCTTCCGGAGCCTTAAGCAATATCAGATCCTGCCGCAGACGCGCTTTCTCGTAAGAACTACTGTATTCATCGAGATGATGCTGGGTCTCGGTCAGGTTTGTGTAGACCTGCGCTTTCCAGTTTTCGATAAAACTTTCGCGCTCCGCTTTCATGGCGGCAAGCTTGTTCTCAGCGGAATTGGCACTCTGCTGTGCAGAGATTTCAGCCCGCTCCGCTTCCATCATGTCATTCTGTGCGGCCAGCGTGGAGAGACGTGATCCAACCTGATCTGCCTGCTCATGCTGGCGCATCTTCAGGACTTCATCAGCCACCCGCATCTTGCTCGCATACATGGCCGCATTCGCGCGATACCCCTGCATGTCACTCTGCAAGCCGGCAATCTGCTGATCATAGTTCTGAATACGAGCGCGATATTCACTACGACGACGCAGGAAAGCTGCCCCCTGCTGAACCGATGCAGGATTTGATGTGTCAGGATGATAATCCTGATCATCTGCCTCTGCCTTCAGACGATCACGCTCAGCCTGATAGGAATCACGCTGCAGAGCCATATTGGTGATGTCGGCTTTCGTGATGGTCGGATCCAGATGCGCAAGCACCTGACCCTTTTTCACATAATCGCCGACCTGAACATCGATAGACCGAACGATGGAAGTTTCCAGCGGCTGAACAACGATTGTCGGTTCCGTAGAGACCAGCCGACCAGTGGTGCTCACAATCCGATTAAGCGGGAAAAATGCCATTCCTGCCAGACATGCCAGGAAAAGACCGCCAATCAACCAGATCGTATAGCGTGCAGAGGCTGTTGCCGGCAGATTAACCAGACCGGCAGTTGGAGAATGAAACTCCAACAGCGCAATGGGTATGCCTTGCGGAGCGAATGGATCTGTCGCTGTCCGCGGGACATGGCTGGTGAAGCTCTCACTTCCATTGTCCTCAGGAGACTGATCGTTATTTGGAATAATGTCGGAGGAGCTCATGTCTTATTCTCCTTCGGCCAGTTGGTCTGCATCACTGGCAGCGGCAGACGCATTCATATGACGGTTCTGCTGCATCCAGAGGGTGCGATAGATTTCACAGCGTTCCAGAAGAACATGATGCGGCGCAATATCCATCAACTTGCCCCTGTCCATCACAGCAATCTGATGACAGTTGACCAGAGACGACAGACGGTGAGAGACGATCACCATTGTCCGGCCTTTACCAATGCGCTCCAGATTAGCATTCACCAATGCTTCAGATTCTGGATCAAGTGCAGAGGTTGCTTCATCCAGAATCATCAGTTTTGGATCACTGATAACAGCACGGGCAATTGCTAGTCTCTGGCGCTGACCACCGGAAATATTGGTCGAGCCCTCTTCGATCCAGGTATCATACCCGGCTGGCATTCTTTCGATAAACTCTTCAGCACCAGCCAGACGTGCAGCCCGGACGACATCATCAATCGTCAGTCCAGGACGGCCCGCTGTGATATTTTCGCGGATTGTTCCGCGGAAGAGGAAGTTATCCTGTAGAACCACACCGAAAGAACGACGCAGATGAGTCAGGTTGATTTCACGAAGATCAACACCGTCCAAGCGTAAATACCCGGTGTAATTACGGCTCACACCTTGCAAGAGACGGGTAACTGTCGATTTACCAGAGCCAGAACGTCCGACCAATCCGAGCATCGTTCCCGCAGGAATTTCGAACGACACATCGTCCAAGGCTTTGGTAGTCGAACCAGGATAAGAAAAATTAACACCCATGAAGGATAGAGCGCCCTTGATGCGAGGCCGCATGCCCGTTGTCAGGGCTTTGGTTTCTGTCGGCTGGTTCAGAACTGCACCAGCTTCCCCGAGAGACACGGTCACTTCGTTGATGGACTCCATCAACTTTGCCAGCCCCACCAATGGTGCCGCGACACGTCCACCCAACATCATGAAGCCGGCCAGAGCACCGGCCTGCATGTGACTTGCATTGGTGAGCACAAGATAGGCACCCACAAGGATCACGCCACGATTGATAAACGCATCAAACGGCATAACGAGAGTCTGAGGCCAGTTTGACATCCGTCCGGCTGCAAGCTTCCAGCGCACGACTTCAGCAGTTTTCTGGTCCCATTCCTCACGGCGAGTTGCCTCAAGAGCCAGTGTTTTGACAGTCCGGATGCCAGCAATGGTTTCATACAGCGTCGATCCACGGCTCATTTCCGCACGGATCTGCCGTCCCATGACGCGGGTAACAGCCGGGAGGAACATAACCACAATCAGGCCGATACACCCGGCAGCAGCCAGCGTCATCCAGGCCAGGGTAGAACTGAGCAGAAAGAGAACTGGCAGGATCACGAGGAGCGTGAAGAGGTCCAGCATAGTGGACATCAACTGACCAGTCAGGAAGTCACGGACTTTGAAAATCGCGACAAAACGCCCGAGGATTTCACCGGTCTGTTCCCGCTCATAAAATTCCAGCGGGAGTGCAAGCAGCCGATTGAATGCATGCAGCGAAATCCTTGCATCCAGCCGCGACGACAGAACCAGTGACAGTTCACGCCGAGCGTATGTCAGAAGTACTTCATAGAAAGTCAGGATCAGCACAAACGACGACAACGATACCAGCGTCGCCATGGAATGATAATTTACGACCCGATCCAGAACCTGCATGACGATCAGGGCTGGGAAGATCTGTAGAATACTGAGCACCATAGAGGCAAAAGCGATATCCCGGAGGATCTTCTTCTCGCGCATTGCCATTTTGGCAAACCAGAGAAGATCAAACCGCGCATCAGACTCAGATTCATCACGACGACGCTTCACAAGAAGCACGTCACCCGTCCAGACCTGCGACAGACGGAGTTCATCTACCGGGATCGGCGTGTCGCCATCCCCTCCCATCGGATCACGGAGCCAGACAACGCCCTTTTCAGGGTTCGTCGCGACCATGAGGCCGGCCGAGCCATCCTTGAACATCAGAACCACAGGAGGGGTGTTCTGCAGCCGAACCAGGTAGCGCCATTTCAAGCGCATTCCCTTGGCAACAGCTCCCTGCTCATTCAACCAGCGCGCAAGAGATGCAGGGGAAGGAGAATCCTCTCCTGGCTCCGCAGCAAAATCTCGGATATCGAGCTCAAGCCCATGAAACCGGGCTGCAGCCAAAGCGGCATATAGTCGGATGACTGCCGGGCTTACGTCCCTTCCGGGGCCAGACACGCGCTGGGTTTGATCCACGAAACGTCCTCTATGCTGTGGTCCCGCACAGGCGGCATCAAAGGCAGAAATGCCCGTTCATACTTCATGAATAGAGAATACTATCTTTTCCGTCACCTCCCCCTTCTCTTCGCGAGGAAAAAATCTTTACAAAATACAGTCAGCCCACGACCGAATCTGCTCGGGTTTCCATAAAGATAAAGCCAACAACTGGACGTGGAATTGTTATAACCAGACTTCTCCGCGTCCGTTGGGCGCATATTGCAAAGAAATAAGTGACCAGAAAATTTCTTGATTTCTTTTATTTTTCGGGCGGGGAACCTATCTCTCGAAGCTCTGTCCCACGGGCACACAAGGACCTTGCATGCAGATCTCCCGGCACTATGCCTCTCTGCCCGAGCGCTTTTCCAGCGCATTGGCCCCCCGCCCTTTCCGCAATCCACAACTGGTTGCTCTGAACGAACCGCTCGCAGCACGTCTGGGATTGGACAGTCACTGGCTTCGCCAAAAAGAAGGCCTTGCTTTCCTCAGCCAGGGACAGCGCCCTGACGGAGCGGCACCCATCGCTATGGCCTATGCCGGGCATCAATTCGGGCATTTTGTTCCTTCGCTCGGGGACGGCCGCGCAATGCTGGTCGGAGAACTGACGGACAGACAGGGCAAAGTGTGGGATCTGCACCTCAAGGGATCAGGCCCTACGCCATTTTCCCGCCGGGGAGACGGCCATGCGGCTTTAGGACCTGTGCTACGGGAGTACCTGGTCAGCGAGGCCATGGCCGCACTCGGCATTCCCACAACACGTGCGCTTGCAGCCCTCACGACAGGTGAGAACGTCGTTCGAGAGACGCTTATGCCGGGGGGCGTAATTGCACGGGTCGCCTCTACGCACGTCAGGGTCGGGACATTCCAGTTCTTCGCTGCACGCCAGGATCGGGAGGGCCTGACGCTCCTCGTAGATCATGTCATTGAACGGCTCTATCCTGAGTTAGCAGACAGCCCAAACCGGGCCTTGGCACTTTTAAATGCCGTCGTTGACCGCCAAGCTCGACTGATTGCCCAATGGATGCTGGTCGGATTTATTCATGGCGTCATGAACACCGACAACATGTCCATTGCGGGAGAAACGATCGACTTTGGCCCCTGCGCTTTCCTTGATAGCTACGACCCCGGAAAAGTCTTCAGCTTCATTGATCAGAATGGCCGGTATGCCTACGGACAACAGCCGGATATGGCGCTCTGGAATTTAGGTCGCCTGGCAGAAGCACTTTTGCCATGCATTGATGCCGATACTGATCAGGCGGTCAGCCTTGCGACAGACACGCTGAGCCGTTTCGATAGCATTTTCGGGGAGACTTATCTTTCCGGATGGCGTCGAAAGCTCGGCCTGTTTTCGGAAGGTCGGACGGATACGACCCTTATCTCCCGTCTTTTAACCATGATGCATCGTGACGAGGCGGACTTTACGCTCACGTTCCGACACCTGAATACCGTGGCCCGCACAGACGACGCCACAGGTTTTCTGTCTCAGTTCAAAGACAGGGAAGCTGCCACTTCGTGGCTACAAAGCTGGAAAGAAAGACTGGATACGGAAGATCAAACGGCTGACGCGCGTTTTGCGCTCATGCAGGCGAGCAATCCTCGCATTATTCCCCGTAATCACCGGATTGAAGCAGCCATCAAAGCCGCATTAACAGGGGATTATACCCTCTTCCACCAGTTCTCCGCGGCTCTCGCTCGCCCGTTCGAGGACGCCGATGACGGGCTCGATCTGCCACCAGCCTCGAACGAACATGTCCGCAATACGTTCTGTGGAACCTGAAAAGTTTCAGGCTGGCTGAAAGGTCAGGCGACTGTTGTTGAACAGGCGTCTGACCTGACAGTACAGAGCCAGAAGATCCGGCATGCAGGTGTTATGGAGTGCGCGTACACTTTCATGCGTTGCGTAGAACCGGAGAGTATCCATCCCACGATTCATGATGGCCGTGCCTAGAAACACACCATTCACATGAATAACCTTGGAATTCAGCATCAGTCTTGACCTCAGTTGCCCTTCCGCCCCAGGAAGAACCTATCTTTCCACGCCACTGACACCAGCCAGGGCGCTGCAATAACGGGGTTCATGCCAGATCGTTTCCCGTTAGAGCGTGACCTTTTTATGATAACCTGTGACAGCATCATGACCGGGGGTATGGACTTGCCTCCAGCCATGCGGGAAAACGCTGGCATGTCCTGCAAATCATCATCCGCCGGGGCGAACCGGTCCGCTGCCGACCTTCCCCATCTCTGGCTGCCCTACACCCAGATGCAGACGGCTCCTTTTCCTGTGGAAGCCATCCGCACGTCCGGAAGCCGGATTGCGCTGTCAGACGGGCGCGAACTCGTGGACGGAGTCGCCGCCTGGTGGACCGCCTGCCATGGCTATAGCCACCCCCACATTCAGCAGGCACTGGTTCGGCAGGCCAGCGACATGCCTCATGTGATGTTCGGAGGAATGGTTCACGAACCGGCCCGGCGTCTAGCAGCACGTCTGGCTGAACTTCTGCCCGGCGACCTTGAACGCACGTTTTTTACAGATTCTGGCTCAGTGGCGATGGAAGTCGCCGTCAAGATGGCAGTTCAGTATCACATCAACCGTGGCACGCATGGCCGGACAAAGATGCTGTCGTTCCGGGGCGGCTATCACGGGGACACACTGGGCATGATGTCCATCTGCGACCCGGAAGAGGGCATGCACAGCCTTTTCGCGGGCGTTCTTCCCCGCCAGACCCTTGCGGATCTTCCAGTTGATGATGACAGCATGGCCAGACTTGAAGCCCTGCTGGACGCTGAAGGGCATACAGTAGCCGCTATCGTCACGGAGCCGCTGGTTCAGGGGGCAGGCGGAATGCTGTTCCATAGTCCAGACGTTCTGCAGCGCCTTCGCAGAATTTGTGACCGATACGGCATTCTGCTCATTCTGGATGAAATTTTTACCGGTTTTGGCCGAACCGGAACAATGTTCGCCTGTGAACAGGCTGAGATCGTCCCCGATATCATCGCTCTCTCCAAGGCCCTGACCGGCGGGACGATGGCTCTGGCTGCAACCGTGGCTAGACGAGGTGTTTTCGAAGCATTTCTCTCCACGGAAGCTGGCAAGGCTCTCATGCACGGGCCAACATTCATGGCCAACCCACTGGCCTGCGCCGTGGCGAATGCGTCACTGGATCTGTTCGAACAGGAACCCAGACTGGAACAGGTTGCTCGCATCTCAGCTCAACTCCAACGGGAGTTGGAACCATGTCGCGGACTTCCCGGCGTGAAAGATGTTCGCGCGCTGGGTGCAATCGGCGTGGTGGAACTGGAAAACATTGCGGACCCTGACGTCCTCCGCCGCGCGTTCGTGAACCAAGGGACATGGATCCGCCCATTCCGGAACATTGTGTATCTGACGCCAGCGTTCACGATTAGCGAGGAAGATCTGTCTCTTCTGACAGCCAGCATTGTCACTGTTCTCCGGAACAACGCATGAGCCTGTTTGACGCCCACTTTACGTCCGCTCTTCACGACCGCGAAACTGCGGGAACACGGCGCACACTGCGTCCGGTCACTCGGGACGGACAGACCATCCTGCGAGACAGCCATCGCATGATTGATGTGTCCTCAAATGATTATCTGGGCCTTGCCAACCACCCACTGCTCACAGAACGTGCCTCTGACTGGGCTTTGCGTTTTGGAACGGGGGCACGGGCATCCCGCCTTGTAAGTGGAACGCTGGAAATCCATCAGGCTGTCGAGCAGAAGATGGCGCGATTCAAAGGATACGAGGCCGCGCTGCTTTTTGCATCCGGCTGGCAAGCCAATGCCTCGGTGGTCCCTGCCCTGTGTGCCCTCTCGACCGCTCGGACCGGTCATCCGATGCTGGTTTTTTCCGACCGGCTGAACCATGCCAGCCTCCATCACGGATGCGCAGCAGCGGGCGTCCGACAGCATCGTTTTCGCCACAATGATCTTGCGCATCTAGAGACACTGCTCAAACGGGAAGCCACCAAGCCTGGCTTGCGGATGATCGTAACAGAGAGCGTGTTTTCCATGGATGGGGACCGTGCAGACATTCCCGCCCTGCGCGCTCTGGCCGATCACTACGATGCGTTCCTGTATGTTGATGAGGCCCATGCCACGGGCGTTCTTGGAGCCCATGGGCATGGGCTTTCCGGCGGTTTGGCTGACCTGACAATGGGCACATGCAGCAAAGCCCTTGGGGGAATGGGGGCTTATATCGCGGGCTCCAGGCCTCTCTGTGACTATCTGCTCAATCACGCTTCAGGCTTTATCTATAGTACGGCCCTTCCGCCCGCCGTCCTGGGGGCCATTGATGCCGCACTGGACATTATTCCGACGATGGACCGTGAACGGCAGACACTGCTGGGTCATGCAGGACACCTTCGAACGGTTTTGAACGCGGCTGGTCTTTCGACAGCAGAGTCGTCCACGCAGATTGTGCCGGTCCTGATCGGTGAATCCCAGCGAGCGCTTGATGTTGCCAGAGCATTGGAAAACGAAGGTTTCCTCACCGTAGCCATTCGCCCACCAACCGTGCCTCAGGGAACGGCACGCTTGCGTCTGGCCCTTCGCGCTGGACTGACAGATTCACAGATTACCCAGTTAGGCGAGGCCGTTGTCCGGCTGGCATGTGAGCACACGCCATGACCGTCTCCCTTTATCTCGTTCATGGCTGGGGATTTGACGCGTCTTTCTGGGACCCAATGCTTCAGCACCTTCCCAGCCTCAAAGCGTCCGTCGTGGATAAGGGATATTTCGGATGCCATTACGCAGCCCCTAAACCGGAGCAACCTTATCTGGCGATCGGCCATTCCGCAGGAACACTGGACCTGTTGGGACAGGATCTTCCCGGATGCCTGGGGGTCATCATGTTCAATGGGTTTGGACGGTTTTCTGAGAGCAACGATTTTCCGGAAGGCGTGCCCCTTCGCGTTCTGGAAAGAATGAAGCGCCAGCTGCAACGCTCCCCTAAAACGGTCCTGAACGATTTCCGCCAGAGATGCGGAACGGACAAACCTATTCCGTCAGATCCCGTGACGGCCGTTCTGAATCAGGGTCTGGAACATCTGATTCAGAACGATGAACGCAATGCAGCGACCCGCTGGGGGAACCAGCTTCACTGGATGACAGGACTGTCAGATCCGTTCCCTCCTGCCCAGGCAGGTTTCAGTGTTCCGGGTAAAAGGGTTGAAGGCGGCCATCTTCTGCCTCTCGAACAGCCTGAACTCTGTGCTGATTTTGTGCTGCGTCAGGTCGAACAGCATGGATGAGCGCAAACGCCAGATCGTCACCCGGTTTGATGAGGCGGAGGACTATGACGCTGCGGCAGATATCCAACGCCGCTGCGCCGCTTTTCTGGCCGAGCGAATTGTCGCTGACCTGACCGAGACTCAGCCTGCCCATATTCTCGAATTCGGGTGTGGCACGGGTTTCCTCACAGAGCATCTCTCCAGAAGCTTTCCTAACAGCGCCATTCTCGCCACCGATCTTGCGCCGACTATGCTCGCACGCGCCAGATCGCGCCTTCACGGGCAGAAGAACATCGCCTTCGAGGTCATGGATGGAGAGCGCCCGGATGCGACGGGACCATTTGACCTGATCGCATCGAGCCTGTGCTTCCAATGGTTTGAAAACCGCAGCAAGGGGCTCGAACGTCTTTGCCGCTTACTGGCGCCAGGTGGCACTCTGATGATTGCAACGCTCCTTGAAGGGAGCCTGAAAGAGTGGCGCTCGACTTGCCAGAAGACAGACACCCCGTGCGGCGTCCCATTCTATCCCAGCGCAACCATGCTTCAGCAGGAATGGCCCTCTGGAGGGCACGGCCAATGGCATACCGCAAACATGCAAGATCCGGTCCCAAACGCCAGAACATTCCTCCGCAGATTGCAGCAGATCGGCGCGTCTCTCCCTGGCAAAGGAAGCACTCCTGCGGGAATACACGCACTCAGGCGCGCCATGTCCTGTTTTGACAAAGAGCACACCAGCGTCACCTACGTCTTGGGGATCGGAATTTTCAGGAAGGATATGCCATGAACAGCTTTCGCGGTGTGTTCGTCACCGGGACGGACACCGAAATCGGCAAGACGCTTGTCAGTGCAATCCTGACGAAAGCCTGGACTGCGACGTACTGGAAGCCCCTTCAAACGGGCCTTTCTGACGAAGCAGGCGATACCTCTACCGTCAAAACTCTGGCCGCCCTTCCGCCTGATCGGATTATTCCTCCGGCATATGCGCTTCAGGCCCCTCTCGCACCCTACGCAGCGGCGGCGCTGGAAAATGTTACAATCAATCCCGGACGTCTTGTTCTTCCCGCCGTCAAAGCGCCCCTTGTCGTTGAGGGTGCGGGCGGCCTGATGGTGCCTGTCCGAAGCGACATGATGATGATTGATCTCATGCAGCGACTGGATCTTCCCGTCGTTCTTGTTGCGCGCAGCGGGCTGGGAACCATCAACCATACGCTCCTGAATCTCGAAGCGCTTCGTCGCAGAGGTATTCCTGTTCTGGGGGTCGTCCTCAGCGGGCCTGAAAATCCAGGAAATGCACGCGACATTGCTCATTTCGGGAACGTTCGGATCCTTTTCAGCGTTCCACGTCTAGAGAGCATAAATGAAACCGTCGTTTCTGAAATTTCTGGCCGTGTACCGCCGCTTTGTGTCTTGCAGCAACAGAATTCACAATGATGTGTTCTTTTTGGGATGTGCCATGAAAAGAACACATCCGACCCTTGTGAAATAGCTGCGTAATCATAGAACGTCTCTTCGCAACGAAGTGCATCCGGCGTATCGCTTGATCAAAGACCGCCCTCTGATTTCAGGGGGAGGCATACAACTGGGACTGTTGGGAAAAGTATGAGTATCCTGCGTCGTGATCTGGTAAAGCTTGGGGCAGGCCTGTCCCTGATGGGAACGTCTGGCCGCTTCGCTTATGCCCAGTCCGCGCCGCCTGCTGCCAAGCAGGCTCCAAAGACTGTTCCGTTCGATAATGGAACTGTTCGCGCCATTGCGCAGAAACTTGCCAGATCTCCTTACGCTCCACCTCCGCAAAGTCTGCCCTCTGCCATTTCCAATCTGGATTTTGACCAGTTCCGGGGCATTACGTTCAACCCGGACCGTGCCCTCTGGCATGGGCAGAGCCTGGCGTTTGAGGTCGAATTTTTCCCGCGCGGCTTTCTCTACAAGCCCCGGATCGCGATGAATGAAGTCATCGGTGGCCAGTCGACACCGATTGCCTACGACCCTGACCTGTTCAGCTACGCCAACCCGATGCTGCGCGTCACCGATGATCTGGGCTTTGCCGGTCTTCGCCTGCGCTATGCCATCAACACTCCGGGCGAAATGGAAGAGTGCGCCGTTTTTCTCGGCGCGTCCTATTTCCGTGCGGTGGCCAAGGGGCAAAACTACGGCTTGTCCGCCCGCGGCTTCGCCAACGGCACTGGCAACACGAAAGGCGAGGAGTTTGCACTGTTCCGCGAATTCTGGCTGGAAAAGCCGGAACCTGGCGTTCAGTCCGTTGTCATTCATGCCCTTCTGGACAGTCCGTCCGTCACGGGAGCTTTCAGCTTCACGATCCGCCCCGGCGACACGACCGTCTTTGATGTACAGTCATCGCTCTTCCCCCGGCAGGATATTACCGAGTCCGGCATCGCGGCTCTCACGGGCATGTTCTATTTCGATGCCAACGAACATAACCACGTCGATGACTGGCGCCCGGCCGCCCATGACAGCGAGGCGCTTCAGGTGTGGACCGGATCTGGGCAGCAGCTCTATCGTCCACTGGTCAACCCGACGGACCTCCAGTTTTCGGCCTTTCAGGATAGCAGCCCGCATGGCTTTGGCCTGATGCAGCGCAAGCGCTCTTTCCATGACTACGAAGATCTTGCCCTCAACTACGAGAAGCGTCCGTCCCTGTGGATCGAACCTATTGGTAACTGGGGTGACGGAGCGGTTGATCTCGTCGAAATTCCGACGCCTAATGAGGTCAACGACAACATCGTGACGTTCTGGCGTCCGAAAGACGCTCTTAAGGCCGGTCAGGAATACAACTTTACCTACCGGATGTACTGGGGTTGGGATACGCCGTGGCCTACACCGCTGGCACGTGTCGCTGGAACCCGTATCGGTGCAGTCACTGACCACGCCGATGCACGAATGTTCGTAATCGACTTTACCGGCGCGCCATTCCAGAACATTCCGCAGGATGCACATTTCCACCTGATTTCACAGGCTTCCCCCGGCACCATCCGGAATGTGGTGGTTGAGCCAAACCCGAACATCAAAGGATGGAGAACAACCTTTGAATTCGTGCCGGGCGATGCCAAAGCTTCTGAACTCCAGGCGCAGCTTGCAAGCGATCAGGGTCCGATCTCAGAAAAATGGATGTACCGTTGGACGCCGTAACCAATATGTCTCCGTCCGAAGCACCGTTCCTGCCTCATGAGGCTCCGCTCAGGATGGAGCCTCAAAACCTCCATCAGCAGCCTGACCGGCATGGCCGCCCTTTCAGAGTTCTGGACACGACGCCGAAGACACTCTGGCTGCGACGGCTTTTCGTGTTTGGGTCAGCGCTGGCGCTGACCGGGTTTGGCATCTACAGAATCAATCAGGTTTTTAACTCGTTAGGCGTGTCTACGCTTGGCGTGATTGTGCTGATTCTGTTCGCTATTCTCGGTTTCTGGATCGCGCTTTCCTTCACCTCAAGTCTTGGTGGGTTCGTCTCTCTGATCACACGCGGAGGCCTTGGGCTCGGCATTCATCGGGACGGTGCTCTTCCAGTGTTGAAAGCACGGACTGCCGTGCTGATGCCGACTTATAATGAAGATCCGGAACGCGTTCTGGGCGGCCTGAAGGCCATCTATGACAGCATTCTTGCCACCGGTCAGATTGATGCGTTCGACTTCTTCATTTTGTCTGATACCACCAATCCGGACGTGTGGTTACAGGAAGAGCGTGCCTTCCTTGCCCTCCGTCGGGCCACTGGTGATAATCGGCGCATTTTCTATCGCCGCCGCCATCAGAATACAGATCGCAAGGCAGGCAATCTGGGCGACTGGGTGACACGCTTTGGTGACTCGTACCAGCAGATGCTCACCCTTGATGCTGATAGCGTGATGGACGGCAGCCTGATCGTGCGTGTCGTTTCCGCCATGGAGAACCATGAGGGCGTCGGGCTGATCCAAACCCTTCCGGTTATTGTGGGCGGCCGGACATTATTTGCCCGCATGCAGCAGTTCGCCGGCCGCGTATATGGCCCCCTCATTGCCCATGGCATCGCTTGGTGGCATGGCTCGGAAGGAAATTACTGGGGCCATAACGCCGTTATCCGGACGCGGGCTTTCGCCGAACAGGCGGGCCTGCCCCATCTGAAAGGCCGGCCACCCTTCGGCGGCCATATTCTCAGCCATGACTTTGTCGAAGCAGCGCTCATGCGACGCGGTGGCTGGGCCATCCACATGGTGCCTGGCCTGTTCGGGTCTTATGAGGAAAGCCCCCCGTCCCTGACGGATGTGGCCATTCGTGACCGGCGCTGGTGTCAGGGCAATCTCCAGCACGCCAAGATCATTGGAACCAAAGGCCTCCACTGGGTCAGCCGTACACACATGCTGACGGGCATTGGTTCCTACATCATGTCTCCGCTTTGGCTGTTGTTCCTGCTGTTCGGAATCCTGATTTCCCTTCAGTCGCATTTCTATCATCCGGAATATTTCGGCACGAAGCCGACGCTTTATCCGCACTGGCCACGCGTCGATCCTGTGCAGGCAAAGTTCGTGTTCATCGGCACGATGGGCATCCTTCTGGCGCCAAAATTCCTGGCGTTCATCGCCATGATGTTTGATCGCGCGGCATTGCGCGGCTCCGGCGGTGCTATCCGGCTCTTCCTTTCCATCATTCTGGAAACCCTGATTGGTGGCCTGATTGCGCCGATTGCCATGCTGATCCAGACGTCTGGAGTCATCTCCATTCTGCTAGGCCGGGATTCTGGCTGGAATGCCCAGAACCGTGAAGACGGGCGGGTTTCGCTCCGTGAAGTTGCGCGTGGGTACTGGGTTTACACAGTGTTCGGCCTTCTGCTGGCCGCAGCTGCATGGTCCGTTTCACACGCACTTTTCCTGTGGATGACACCGGTTCTGCTTGGGCTTGTGCTGGCTATTCCACTCGCGGCCGTGACAGCCAGCCGCGATGTTGGACTGGGACTCCGTCGGGCTGGATTTCTGCTGATCGAAGAAGAAACGGCCCCCCCGCCTATTCTTCGTCTTGCAGAAGAGAATGAACGTCTGCGCACAGAGGCTCTGCACGCGCCTCATCAGCCGCCCAGCGAGGCATTCGCCCTTCTGCGGACGGATCGTACACTTCTAGACGCCCACCTTGGCGCACTTCCACCAACCCGCAAGGCTGGCAGTGCGATTGATGCCAACCTGCTGGTTGGACTGGTCAAGCTGAAAGAGGCGCCCTCCATCAAGGCCGCCCTCTCCAAACTGACCCGACAGGAAAAAGCCTCAGTCCTCGGAACGACCGAAGGCGTCGCACTCGTCGAGAACCTTCCAGACTAATTCTCTCTGTGGCTGGCAAAGTATGCCAGCCACAGATTATTTACTGTCAAACGCACTCCGGGCGGCTTCCACTTCAGACAGATTTTTCTCTGCCCAGATCCACACCCCACAAAATGCTGCACCTAGACTTAGTCCCAGCGGTGTAAGACGATAGTCCACCCGTGGCGGAATAACCGGGTGAATCGTACGGGTCACCATCCCGTCCCGTTCCATTTGCCGGAGTGTCTGGGTCAGCATCTTCTGACTGATACCCTCGACTTTTCGTGCCAACTGCGTGAAGCGCAATTCCTTGTGCTCTTCCAAAACCTCCAGAATGATCATCGTCCATTTGTCAGCAACGCGACCAATGAGCTCCGTCACCAACCGCTCAACGCGCGCATCGCACTCCGTAGGTGGCGTTGCTTCGGCCAAACGCTTGGCACGGCGTTCAGGCGAGGCTTCGTAGGGGTTATCCGTCATAGGGGTCACTCTCTTTTCGGTGGGTATAAATCTTTGAGGTGCCTTCTTTCGAATTGACGATAGCCCGCTAGATAGAGCGTTCCAATTCTCAATGGAGCAACTCCAATGAAACCGAGCGGAAACACAATCCTGATCACTGGTGGTGGCTCAGGCATAGGCCAGGCTCTTGCACAGCGACTGCATGATGCTGGCAACACGGTTATCGTCGCCGGGCGTCGCCAGAATGCTTTGGATGAGACGATCGCCGGTCGGGCGAACATGCATGCACCGGTGCTGGATATTGAAAGTCCAGAGGGAATTGCCGATTTTACAGAACGGCTTCTAGGCGCATATCCGTCACTTAATGTTCTGATCAACAATGCTGGCATCATGCGATTTGAAGATTTGGCGCAGACGCATGATCTGGCGGATGCCGAAGCGACGATCACGACCAACCTCCTCGGGCCGATCCGCCTGATCAACAGCCTGACGGATCATCTGCTCAAGCAGCCGGATGCCGTCGTGATCAATGTCACATCCGGGTTGGCATTCGTGCCGCTGACGACAACACCCACCTACAATGCCACCAAAGCCGCGATCCATTCCTACACGATTGCCCTCCGAGAGGTTCTGAAAGGGAAAGTCGAGGTTATCGAACTTGCGCCCCCCGCAGTACAGACAGGCCTCACGCCTGGCCAAGAAACGCGCCCCGGCTATCAGCCCCTGACGGACTTTACGGATGAAGTCATGGCGTTGCTGACGCAACAGCCCACGCCACCGGAAATTCTTGTCGAACGCGTGCGTTTTCTGCGCTTTGCGGAGGCCAACGGTCAGTTCGATGAAACACTGACCAGACTCAACGCTTTTGCCGCGCAAGCTCGCAACGGTTAAGAGGCCAATGCTCATAAAAAAAGCCCCGGGGCAGCTGCTCCGGGGCTTTTCTCAGGACGAAAACTCAAAAGATTCAGTTGCCGAGGCTCTGAGCCTTCTTGAAGAGATCACGGCAGACCAGAACCTGCTTGTCCTTGGGCAGCGTGGAGATGTCGAACGGCGTGTTGGTGCTGGTCTGGAGCAGACCACGGCCACCCAGTGAATAGTACTGGTCGTTCTGAACATCAGAGCGCTTGGCAAGCTTGCGGGAGGCAGAACGCGGCCCTGTACCCAGCGAGAGCTTCTTGTGGATACAGTAGGACGTCAGACCTGCCACATTTCCTGCTTGCGCATTGTCGATGGATGGCATGCCATTTTCACCAAGCGTGCCAGGCGTTGATGCAGTTGCTACACCGTTGATACCACCGACGGCCTGCACGTGGTTAGGCGTGATCACAGCCTGAGTTCCTGGTGGAACAATCGGCTGTCCAGGCTGCGGAGCTGTCTGTGCAAAAGCAGCACCAGATACAGCAAGGCCAAGGGCTGCAACGGCAGCAAAATACTTATTGGTATTCATGGATAGAGTCTTTCCATGTTCGATATTATTACACAGCGGCTATTCAGGAATATAATCACCAGAGCAATACTCTGCTGGCTATCTCACGGCCGTTCTCTAAAAACACTTGAAAGCCAGCTTGGTTTCTTTTCGAATTATCTTTCCCGATTTTATAACGCCATGAGGACCCGCATTCAGGCGGTTTATTAACGCTGGATTGAGTCCCAGACATTTCTGCGCCAAGGTTTCGGATATGTCAGACGCGATGCAATCCCTCCCCGTTCCGCCGGCTCCAAAGCAGGAGCCCCTGTCAACCACACAGCTTGGCCGGACCAGAACTGACTCCTACGCCTGGATGAAGGACGAGAACTGGCAGCAGGTTCTGCGGGATCCGTCTGTTCTTCGCCAGGACATTACCGATCACCTCAAAGCAGAAAATGCTTACGCCGAAGTCGTGCTCTCTGGCATGGAGCCGCTTCGCAAAGAGCTTCTGCAGGAAATGATCGGTCGTATTCCCCCTGCCGAAGAATCCATTCCCGTACCTGATGGTCCTTGGGCCTATTACAGCCGCTTTGAAGATGGGGCCCAGCATCCTCTCCGGGCGCGGCGCCCGCGCGACGGCGGAGAAGAACAGATCCTTCTGGATGTGGACGCCCGCGCCAAACAGTTTGACTATTATGCGCTCGGCGGGACGGCCCACTCTGCAGATCATCGCTACTTCGTCTATTCCGAAGACGTGCAGGGCTCTGAAGTTTATCGCATTCAGGTCAAGGACCTAGAAACCGGAGAACTCTGCTCCGAGGCGGTTGAAAGCACGACTGGAAGTTTTGCTCTTTCCCCTGACAGTGCGTGGCTGTTCTGGATCTTCCGGGACGACAATGGCCGCCCCTCGCGGATTTATCGTCGGCCTCTAACCGGCGGAACAGACGTACTGGTCTTCGATGAAACCGATGCAGGCTTTTTCCTCAGCATTGGCACCAGCGCCTCTCGCAAGTGGATCGTTATCGAACGCGGGGATCACGATACGAATGAGACGCTTCTGATTCCTGCTGCCGAGCCGACGGCAATGCCTGTTGTTGCAGCTCCCCTGGTCCGGGGAGAGCGCTATTCCTTCACGCACTGGAATGATCGTTTCATCATTCTCACCAACGCAGGAGGCGCTGTCGATTTCCAGTTCATGCAAACGCCAGATACGGCCACAGATCGGGAAAACTGGCGCCCGTTCGTCCCGTATCTGGAGGGGCACTACCTTCTGGCGGCTACGGCGTCGCGTGATTATCTGGCATGGGCAGAGCGAAAAGACGGAAACGTTTATATCCGCGTCGTAAAGGCAGGCGTAACAGGAGATGTTCGTGCGCAGGCCGCCACGATCGGAATGGACGAACCCGCATATGATCTGACCCTTCAGGGCATTCTGGAATATGACGGCTCTGTTCTGCGCTACGTCTATCAATCCCCGACAACACCAGCGCACTGGTATGACTACAATCTGGCAACAGGCGAGCGAACCCTGAAGAAGGTTCGCGATGTCCCGTCTGGCCATGATCCAGTGCAGTATGAGACGCGGCGTCTGTTCGCGACGGCGGCTGATGGCGAACAGGTTCCCGTCACCGTTCTGATGCGGAAAGGCCAGCCGCTGGATGGCTCTGCCCCCCTTCTGCTCTATGGATATGGCTCCTACGGCATTGCGATGGATGCAGGGTTCTCCACAACAGTCTTCAGTCTCGTTGACCGTGGATGGGTTTATGCCATCGCGCATATCCGTGGTGGGTCCGAGAAAGGCTGGAACTGGTTCCTGCAAGGGCGCGGCAAGACCAAACCCAACACCTTCACGGACTTCATTGCCTCCGCAGAGTATCTGGCCAAAGAGGGCTATGGCTCAGCAGGGCGCATTGTTGCTCATGGGGGCTCAGCGGGGGGCCTACTGATGGGCGCTGTCGCCAACATGGCGCCGGACCTCTTCGCCGGGATCGCCGCGCAGGTGCCGTTCGTGGACATGCTCAACACCATGTCTGACGTTTCCCTGCCGCTGACCCCACCCGAATGGCCGGAATGGGGAAACCCACTCGAAGACGAAGAGGCCTACGATCTCATTGCCAGCTATTCCCCGTATGACAACATTCAGGCACGCCCGTACCCGCCCATTCTTGCCATGGGAGGCCTTTCAGATCCGCGAGTGACCTATTGGGAACCTGCAAAGTGGATTGCCAAGCTCCGTGAAGTGGCCTCAGGCGGCCCATTCCTGTGCCGCATCAACATGGATGCTGGCCATGGCGGATCATCCGGGCGCTTCAAGCGCTTGGAAGAAGTTGCGCTGGTGCAGGCTTTCGCCATCTGGGCCATGGATCGCGCGCCTCTACGCTAAAGGGATGACAGTCTGGCCCACGCCTGCAGTGGGCCAGACATCACGCGGGTTTCGGCTTCCCGATTCGTCCGCCAAACATCCAGACCCCGGCAAACCGCGACAGTAAGATAGCTGCGTTACAGGCAGCCGTCGTCAGGCAGGCACCGGCAAGACCAAAATGCATGGTCAGGACATAGAGCGCGGGAAAATAGATCGCCATGATGGCCGTGCGGCTGGTCATCAGGAACTTCACATGCCCTACGACGATCAGCAGGGGCTCCAGCGGAATAACCAGCAGGCTGAAAACGGCAGCCATCAGCATGATGGAAATGTAAAGCGATGTGTGATGCACATGAACATGCAGCATCAGACGGAAAATCTTTGAGCCAAAAAACGCAGACAGCACCAGAAGCAGCAGGGACAGTGCGGTCAGCACGCCAAACATTTTCCATGTAACGCGCTTGAGGCCTTTCCAGTCCTGCTGATCCCGCATCTTGACCAGTTCGGGGTACAGCACCGGCGAGATGAGCTGGGCAGGCGTAACAATCCCGTCCGCAATCTGGCGGCAAACGCGGAAAACAGCAGCTTCCGCCGGGCCAAGGCCATTACCGACCAGAAGCGTTGCAACATGCCCGGAAATGTTGCCGAGTGTCTGGTTCACGCTGGCCGCACGCGTAAACTGCCACATACCAGGAATCTGCCAGCGCCAACTGCGATAGGCTTGGAAATAGCGGAACCGGAACTTCTTTCGCAGGATATCCATCGCGTAATAGAAGTAGAAACCGTAATCGATGATGATCGCGAGCGCCCACATCGCAAGGAAATATCCAAGCTTCAGATGCAGGGCATATCCCACCAACACTCCCACCGTCTTTACGATTGCAGCACAGGTATCAATGATCGGGACAAGATGAAATTTCCCTGCCATTCGCAGAATACCGTTGGCCCAGCCTGAATACATCAGTGGGCTCACGATCACGTACAGATCCGCCAGAAACCGGACATGCCTGGACCAGTGTGCCGTCACACCATAAATCTGCACGGCGACAAGCCCGAAAATAATCGACCCTGCCGCAGACATCGTATCCAGCCGGATACAGAAATGAACGACCTTCCGCAGCAGGTCCGTTTCGTTCTTGCTGAATGCGTCACTGCCAAAGCGGATCAGCGTCTGCCAGGACTGCATCCGTGACAGAACGGAACCGGTCGAAGCCAGAGAATGGATGAGAATCAGCAATCCGAAGTCAGAGAGGCCCAAAGCGCGCACGGTGAACGCGATATAGACAAAACTGCACAGAGCATTGACCACACGGCCAAGGGTGAGAACACTGACATTTCGGAAAATGGATCTGAAAACAGAGCGCTCGGCGGACATGCGGGCTTTCTGACCACAAAGCCCCGGGAGTGTCCATGCCGGAACATGCATCCCTGCGTTTTGCCGCGTTCTTGACAGCAAAGACCCGAGGGCTATGAACAGGGCCCTATTCCGAGCCTCCGAAGTGTTTCAGAGGCTATTCATAACCGGGATGGCGCCCTTCCAGCAGACGGCGTTCCGGACAAGAGCAGCAGGCAGTCTGCTCCGGGCAGGACGCAAAAGACGCTCATGAAAATCGCTTTCATTTATATTGCCGAGCCTTATCAGTGCTATCACACCGCATCCGTTGCCAGTGCACTTGCGGGAATACCGGGATGTGACGTCACGGAATACTACAGCTTTCCAGAGACCATTGATCATCTGGCGCGCATCCGACGAGCCCTGAATGTTCCGCCGCTTCCGCTGCTGCCGTTTCCCCGATCCTGGAAAGCAAACATCCTGAAACGCGCACGGCGGCTGGATCAGGAGCGACTGGTCATTCTTCAGGAGAACGTTGAAGAGCTGAACCAGTACGACGTGGTTGTCGCAACGGAATATACGGCAGGCGTCCTGAAAGACATGGGGCTGAACGGCCCGAAACTCATACTACTGATGCATGGAGCCGGAGACCGTTACGTTAATGACGAGCATCTTGTTCGAGAGTTTGATCTGACGCTTGTGCCCGGTCCGAAAGTCGAGACTTACTTCCGGGACAAAGGGCTTATCCAGAACGGTGCGTCACGCATCGTGGGTTATCCCAAATTCGATGTCTTCGAAGCCGTCCGTCGGGAAAATGCCGTTTCTTTCAGCAACGAACGTCCCTTCGCGCTCTATAATCCGCACTATCAGCGTGTCCTGACATCTGCCCCCACGTGTATGGACACCATCATTAAAGGCTTTAAGGCACAGAACGAATACAATCTGGTTGTGGCACCTCACATCAAGATGTTCCACAAAGGCTTTGGCATCCGGGAGCGTCTACTCCAACGCCAGCAAAGCCCCGAGGTGCTCGTGGACACTGGCTCAAATGCCATGCTGGACATGACCTATACGTCTCAGGCGGCCCTTTATATTGGGGATGTCAGCAGCCAGGTTTATGAGTTTCTGGCCATCCCGCGTCCCTGTGTTTTCCTGAATCCACACAAGCTCCCATGGCGTGACGATCCGTATTTTTTACACTGGACACTCGGAGAGGTGGTCGATGACCCCGCCGACATCATGCCTGCGGTTGCAAGGGCGGAAGAGCGTCACGCGTTCTATCGGCCAGTGCAGGAAAAACTGTTCCGGGAAACATTTGGGGAGCCCTTGCTCGGGGCATCGCAGCGAGCGGCTGACGCGATCGTCAGTTTTATGAACAACGTCTGAAAATCCCTGAGGAAGAGTGCTCTCCCTCAGGGTGATCAGCTGATTATTGAGGAATCGGCGTGCATTGCGGTGTGACAGGCTCACCCGCCATCACAGCTTTAGTGAAGGCGGCTGAGTCCGGCAGGGACGCATTGACTGTCTGGGAGTGGTCCAGCCCTTTATATAAATGCGCCTGTACTGTTGATCCAGCTGCGCAAGCTGCCTTGACCAGGCCTTCCTGAAGCTGCGGTGGAACGTCCTGATCTGCGGTGCCCGTTCCAACAAAAAGTGGCTGGGCCAGTTTCAACGTCGGGTACGTCATTGTTTTGAATGCGGGTGTCATGGCCTTCACAAACGTAGGCTGAAGCGCATTCGCAAGCGTCAGACCGTCTTTCTCCGCCATGTCTGAGAGGCCCGTCAGGCAGGAGTCAGTCGCTGCCTTGAACGCCGGCATAGCCTTGGACGTAAAGGCGTCTTCGGGACGGAAGGTCGGATGCAGACCAGCATAGGACGAACCAATCAGCAGCGTGTAAGCCACCAACGGGCTATATCCCGATGACTTTCCAGCTTCCTGCAACAGGCCAGACAGTATTTCCGGCGTCATGTACGGGATGCCTGTCGCCACAGTCCCGCGCACATTGATATCGGGAGCGTAAGTCGGTGCAAACGCCGCAGAGGCAAAGGCTGCACCGCCGCCCTGGGACTGCCCGACGATCATCACCTTGTTCTGGAGGCCTGGCACAGACTTCAGCGCCGCCCGCACAGAGTCCAGCACGCTATAAGCTTCAGCGCGCGTATTCAGATAAGGGTGTACACCCGGTGTTCCCAGTCCCTGATAATCCGTTGCGACAATCGCAAAACCGCGCTTCATCCATTCGGACAGGTAATGAGTATTGCGCTCGCTATAGGGGTTCAGAGACGGTGCGCAGCTGTCATCATTTCCCACCGTACCATGCGCCCAGGCGACAATCGGCCACCCGCCTGCAGGAGCTTCACCAGCAGGAACAATGACTTCGGCAGTCACGGGGACAAGCCCCTTCCCCGTAACACCATCTGTGGAAAGATAGGTGATGCGCAGGGAACGAGCAGCATTCGGAAGGCTCAGGGTATCTGCCAACGGAGCAGATTTCAGCAGAACACCCGGCTTCTGTGCGCTGTTCTGAGGTGCGGCATTCGCCTGCGCTGTGATGGCAGCAATACAAACACCACCCATAACCAGACTGATCGTCTTACGGGAAAAAGATACGCGCACAATTCTTCCTTACCTGAAATGCTCTGTGGGCCTGACGAAGTAAGGTACGGGTTCTGACGGAAAAAGTTGTATGAAAATCCTGTGCCCACCCAAATCGGGGCATTTTTGCCCCGGATATTGGAATTTCCGTTATTTGTGACCAAAGAGATGACGAACATCATCCCCGAAATGCTGAAACGCATCCTGCGTTGAGCGATGACGACGATTTCCCGTCTCTGATACGACTGTCACGGTTGCGGTCATGCCAGCAGCCAATGTGAGATCGGACGGGACCTTGTCGATTTTCACGCGCACAGGAATACGCTGTGCCAGACGCACCCACGTATAAACCGGATCAACCGTCGGGAGCCCCTGTTCGTTTACAAGGGCATTGTTGCTGGCAATACCGCGCGTGATGCTCTCGATGTGACCAAAAAGCGGGTCATGGTAGCCCATCAGATCCATGCGAACGAGATCACCTTCATCCAAGTCATGCACCTTGGTTTCTTCGAAATAGCCGTCGATCCAGTATGAGTTGGTATCAATGACGTGCATGTTCACGACGCCGGCTGTTGCAAAGTCACCCGGTCGCATGATCAGGTTTGTGACAATACCGTCTATGGAACTGCGAACTTTTGTACGGTCCAGATTGATTTCTGCCTGACGCAGGTCTGCCTGAGCAGAAGCGTATTGCGCCGCTGCCTGCTGCGACAGTGCAACGTATTGCTTCTTTTCTTCCTGTGAGACAGCCACACCGGGAATGGCCTTACGCCACTGGGCCTGAACTTCCTTGAACTCCATGTCTGCCTTGCGTTCGGCCACCTTGGCTTTGGCCGCATCCACCGCAACCTGGAAATCGAACGGGTCAATTTCGTACAGGACGTCTCCATGATGAACAGGCTGATTGTCCAGCACATTCACATGAAGGATCTGCCCTGAAACGCGCGGCGCGATATTGGCGACCTGAACACGCACCTGCCCGTTCCGGGTCCAGGGAGAGGCTGTGTAGTAATCCCACAGGATAACCACCACGACGGCAGCCACCACAAGGATGGAGATCGTAATGGTCAGGCGGATCAGACGATGGGCACTGGATAGCACTTGAAACGGCCTTGTATCAGAGGATCAGGGTATAGAGCCCGAGCAGGCAGATAAGGATGCCGAACTGGGCAAGCGGCGGATCCCAGACGAAACGCCACAGATCAAACCAGCCCATGAGCCAGCGAAGAATAGCCAGCGTCAGAAGTGACAACGCCAGATTGACGACGAACGCAGACACAAGCAAACCGCCAAGGTCTACGACCTGTCTCATCACCATCGTTTGCGTCCTATTCCATAATGATGAACAGCCGTCCGGTTCCGCAGCAGCATGACGCGCACGGCTTCCAGCCCACCAACACAGTTGAGGATCAGAATTTCCTCACTGGGGGCGCCAAGTCGCAGACGGTCAAGGAATTCCTGGGTCATATCTGCCAGTTCGCGCTCCAGAATACCCAGACTGTCTCTCGCCAGGGCTTTGCGCGCGGGACGGACGAGATGCCGCAGGGAAGGCATACGAGCGGCCTGATCCAGATAAAGCTGGACGCGCGCAATCGTGCTGGACAGATCCTCAAGCGCTACAAGCCGCTCAAAAACATGCTCTGCAGAGGTGCCTCCCTTGGGTAACCTCCTCGTCCAAAGCAGAAGTTGACTCAGACGGTCATATTTCCGGCTGAGCAACGCAGGTCCCATCGTCTCACCATGGCCGCCGAGCTGTGATTCCAGATCCGAAGAGATGGCCACGGCAATCCGGAAACGATGCCGCCGCGCCGTCGGTGGCCACAGCAGAACCAGAAGAATGAATGAGAGAACCGCTGACAGAAAATAGAACGTATTACGCTCAAGGAAGGCCGCCGGGTCGTAACTATGATGATTCCCCAAGCCCACGAAAACGAGAAAGAACGCACCATAGTGGAAGCCCACAGCGGCCGTTTTCGGATTCATCAAAAGAAGGCAGGCAATAACGGTCTGCGGCAGGAGAACAAAGGCCAGGCCCTGAAGGGTATAAACGTAAGGTAAAACCCAGAAGGACAAAAACCCCGCGGCAAAAATCCCGAGAGGCGTGCCAATCATCGCACCTTTACCGAACTGGGCTGTATCCAAAGAAGACGATGCCAGCACAAGGACCAAAGCACACTGAGAGAGCGCAGTCGCAGAAGCTGGCAGCCCTGTTCCGATGCAAAATGCGGCTACGAAACTGAACCCGAGCAGCACACGCATACTGTTGATGAAGGCTGTAATATAATCAGGGTTATTTGAAAGCGTTGCCAGCTTGAGCGCTTCTCCCGCCGGGGTCGCCTTCATGAGCGTACTGATACCAGTACGAATATGCAGCCGGTTACTCAGAAGCGTTGCGGCACGTTCCAGAAACCAGGCATCCCGAGGCGTGGGAAAGTACTCAGGGTCTTCTTTCCGGATATTGGACAGGATGGTGCCCATGGTTTCCTGGCGGTTTGTGCCATCCTCCACCCGTTCGTGCCACTGACGCACGTAACGCACCAGAATGTCCGTGACGCCCCCCTCTTTCAACAGGGCAGAAATGGCTCGGCTGCAGGTCAAAACCGTTAGCATACCAATAATACTGAGCTTGGCTCCTGCCATGCGCAGTCGGCTACGATCCAACTCCGTTCGGGCATAGGAGATCTGCGTCATCAGAGACAGAATTTCGGAGGCCAGTGCCGTTGTCCCCTGCGCTGAGGGTGATGGCTCTCCCATAATGGCAGAGTGACTCAGACCACGGATTCTCTGCCCCAGATTCTGGAGCCCCTTGGCGAGATTACGCCAGGCCTGTGGCGAGCCAGACAGCAGATTGACGACAGCAATGGAGGCAACACCGATAGCGACCGTTGAGGCACGCGCTACACTGACGTGATAAATATTCTGGGGCGCATCAATGCTGGCAACTGCAACAAGGGCCACCATGTAGCCCGCCAGAAGCGCACCATACGCCCGGAAATCGCGTTCCAGTGTTCCGACGAAAGCACAGCCAGCCATCCAGAGCGCGACACCTCCGAGAAAGAGGCCACGATCCTGGCTGAACATGGAAATCAGAAGGATAGAAACGCCGACACCCAGCAGGGTGCCGAGAAAGCGGTAAAACGCTTTGGAAAGCGCCTGCCCCCGAAGGGGTTGCGCAAGAATCATGACAGTCACGCCAGCACCGGCCGGCGTGTCGACCTGAGCCCAGAACGCCGTGGCGAGAGCCAGAACGAGCGCAATCCAGGTTCGGAGGCTGAACTGGATCCATCCCGGGCGAAAGACCGACTGTAACGTGGCGGTCAAGACAGATTATCCCTGCCAGGCAAACGGGTCATTCCGGCGCAGCTTACAGTTCCAGTCATCAACTCAGACTGAAAACCCTACTCCTCACTTTAGAAGAAGGTTAGCCCTGTATTGCCCCTGACATGATTTGACGGATTTTATCGCCTGAACGTGATGTACCGAATCCTCAGTCGTCTTCATGGGGCAAAGCATGACACGCTGCGTCGAGCTTCGGATTACTTTCCGCTGACTCCCTGCACAGCGTCCGTGCATCCGCACCACAGATCGTTGTCACGTCTTCCATGGTGGACGATGTCACGTCCCGCGCCACCTCAACGTCCTGATTGTTTTCATGGCCCTCTTCCTTGCTCAGCTGGTCCTGCGCAGCATGCATTTCCTTGAGGGCATTGATGCAGGCATCCGTGGCAGAATCGGGGTGAGTTTGCAGAACCTTAAGGACCTGATTGACCCCGATGCCCAAAGCATTGATCGACGGGTCGTCATCATTGGTTTTGGCCCCTCCATCCTCGGCGTGAGCCAGGGCTGGAAAGGCGAGCGGGACGGCCAGAAGGAGGGTGGCCACAAAGCGACGCTTGATCATGACGGCATGATTAGGGGAAAATAATCTCCGGACAAGCCTCATGGCATGATAGTCACACACCGTTGCAGAACGCATTCTGGCAGCTTTTCCGCGCTCCAGAACGCTGTTGACCTTGACTCCTTAAAGGACGGTCGTTAAGCGAGGCCATCCTTTTGCGGGCGTTCCGGCCCGCTATCCGGTCCATTGTGGGCCATACAGTCGAGAGCCTGGAAACATCATGAAGATCCGCAACAGCCTGAAGTCCGCAAAGGTCCGCGACAAGGACTGCCGCGTTGTCCGCCGTCGTGGACGCGTTTACATCATCAACAAGAAGAACCCGCGCATGAAGGCACGTCAGGGCTAATTGCTTTGATCCGCCGGATATCAAACAGACGGCGCTGGCTGATGGCTGGCGCCGTTCTGCTTTGTGCACCGGCCATTTCCTCTGCCGCACCTCCGACCTCTGCCCCGTCCCCGTCATCCGGACCGGCCAGCGCTCCTTCCCCTGCAAAAAACGATTCCAGCAAGACACATCCACACCACAAGACCGTCCAGGAACGTCTTGTTGAGGCGGAAAAGGCTCTCGCTCTCGCTGGAAATGAAAAAATTGCGCGTCAGCTTGCTGATCAGGCTGAAAGCCTGCGCAGCCGCAGCCTGACAGGTGCTGTACGGATGCTTCTATCCGATTCGCAGGATGCACTGGGCAAACACGATTTCCAGAACGCGGAAGACGACCTCACCTCTGCCATCACCATCCAGCCTGACCAATCCATTCTCCGCCGTCATCGTGCTGCCGTGCGCCTTGCCGCGGGCGACAACAATGGTGCGATTTCCGATCTGGGCGTGGTTATTCAGGCAGATCCTGGTGACGCAACGGCGTGGGGAATGCTGGCGGACGCAGAGCGTGAAAGGCACGAGCCAGAAGCTGCCCTTCGTGCTTACAAACAGATGATGCAGCTTGATCCGCACGCGCCGGATGCAGACAAGCAACTCAAAATCCTTCAGACAGAGAAAGACGGACAGGAAGACTGACGAACACAACCTCTTGTATTCGTCAGCGTTCATTCCCTGATTCACTCTATTCAGGAGGACCTTCATGAAAACCAAAACAGTTCCCACCGATCAGGCTCCCGCAAAACAGGGTTGCTGCAGCAAAGTCAAAGCCTGCTGCAAGCATGCTGGCCGCGCCCGCGAAATTAGTCTGGCTGTCATGACCGGCATGGCCACAATCGGCCCCAAGCGTTTCCGCCCCTATTTCCAGCAGGCACTCGCCGTTATTTCCGTCGTGGCAGCAACAATCCAGTTCTTCCGTAACCGGAAAGGCTGACCATTCCTCTGGCCAGGCTCTAACCCGGATCTCTGGCCAGAACCCTCTTCAGAATCGCTTTGTCAGACCACCCATAATCGTTCGTGGGGCTCCAACAACCGTTCGGCTTAAAGAAGCTGACGGGAAATATCGCTTGTCGGCTGCATTCTGCACGTTGACCTGCGCACTCCAGGACCCTCTTTCATAATACGCAGCCAGATTGACCAGAGCATAGGCAGACGTTTTGTACGTCAGGCCATAGATGGGATCGCGTGGCGTGTAATTATCGGCTGGGCTGGCCCCTTCAAAATGAACACCCGCCCCAATACCAAGCCCCTTCAGCATCCCTGACGGGATAGAATACTTTGTCCAGACATTGAAAATATGGTGCGGAACACCCGCAAGCCACAGAGTTCCGCCATTGGGCAGGAGCTGGTTGTCTTTGGTGATTTTGGTATCGAGATAAGTATACGCAATATTGGCAGTCCAGGTCGGGAGAATTCTGAGATTGCCTTCCAGTTCAAACCCTTTGCTCGTCTGCTCACCCTGAGCAATTGAGTAAAGCGGATGAAGTGGATCTGTTGTCGCGACATTTGTCCGTGCCAGATCGAAAAGGGTGGCCATCCCTGTCAGCACACCGTTTCGCGTCTGCGCTTTGAGGCCAACCTCGTAATCGGTTCCTCTCTGTGGTGGCAGGATATTCTGTTGATAATCAACAGACGTCGTTGGCAGAAACGCCTTGGACCAGTTGAAGTATGCAGACATCCAGTCCGTAAAGGCCCAGGTAATGCCTGCGTGCGGACTAAAAGCCGTCGTTGGGGGATTGTTCCCGCCCCGGCCACTGGTCGCACGATCCCAACGCACACCAAATGTCACCGCAACCTGACGGCCGATCTTCATGTGGTCCTGAATATAGGCCCCGAACTGGTCCTGCCGTGTTTTGGAAATGACACCACTGCTCGCATAGTCGGGAACATCTCCATAGACCGGATTTGCGAGATTGAGATTTGTGGTGGTTGCAAAGCCGGTGGTGGAGTTGGCTCCATTCTGACCATAGTCTGTTCCGACCAGAACGTAGTGTGAGATCAGGCGTGTTGTATGGAATTTGAAATTAACGTTCGTATCAATTCGAACGTCTGTTCCGTGGTTATTATACGGCCCATAGTAATACCGACCAACCTGTGAAAGATCGTTCGAGAACCCCGTCGTTGCAAATAGCCATCTGTTATAGGTCTGACGGTACACCTGATACCGAAATCCTTGATGGAAACCGATGTTCTCATTGAACTTGTGATCGAACATGTAGCCCAGATGAACATAGGTCTGTCGCTGCTGGGCAGGATTTTCAACATCGTTGATGGCAAAATCCCTGGGTAGTTTTCCCCAGGGAGACGGCAGAACCGTCCCGTACGCCGGGATCGCCGTATAAGGGTGACCGCTCGTGCGATTATAGCGGAACAGGAGCGTCAGGTCGGTATGATCTGTCGGGCGAATTGAAATGGATGGCGCGATATAAAGCGTCTCCATATCCGAGGCACGAACGAAGTAATCCTGCTTCCGGTAGACGGCATTCACCCGGGCTGTAATCATCCCATTGGATGTCAGCTTCCTGTTGATATCCGCGCGCCCTTCATAATAGGACCAAGATCCGCCTTGAGCTGTGAAGTTGGCAAAATTACTGTCTGTCGGCCTCTTGCTGACCATGTTGACCATGCCAGACAGCGGTCCCTGCCCAAACAGGCCCGACGCCGGCCCTTTAATGACTTCCATGCGGGACAGGCCCACAGTCTCGTTCATGGAAAGGCTGTCGATGGTTTTCATGCCATCGAGATAGGTCATGCCGGATGTGCTGAAGCCACGCACACGAATACTGTCATACAGGCCGTAGCTGTCCGCGTGTGACACGCCTGCCACGTTCTGCAGCGCATCCGACAGGCGGATGACATTCTGCTCATCCATCAGCTTGCGGGAAACGACAGAGATGATTTGAGGGTTTTCCAAAAACGGAATGGCCATCTTGGCGGCACTGACAGAAGCGGCCTGCTGCTGCCCAACCACCGTGACAATATCCTGCTTTCTACGCCTGGCCGCAGAAGAAGGGCTGTTTTTACGAGCGTGGGCTGCAGAAGAGCTTTTCTGCTTTTCCGGTTTCTCTACCAGCGAGCCTGCACTGGCGGAAGAAGACAGCAACAACTGGGAAACGATCATCAACGCCATTGGCTGAGTGCAACGAAACACACTCCGACCAAGGCTGGCTGTTGTAGGGCTCATTTGATTCGCATCTCAGAAAGTAAGGACTTGATGCTAATGCGAGTCATTCTTAACAAAAACAAGTGCCCAGACTTTTTTTGTCATAATCCGGATTGTCGTTATCAACGCTTTAGAGAAACGAGATAGGATCGATATCGATATCGATTTTGGCGCTTCCTTTGGGCCTGATGTCTTTCAGCCAGTCCCGCAAAATCGGCTGGACAGCGATTCCCCGCATGGTCCGCAACAGTAACCGGCGCCGGTGCCGCCCGCGTAAAACAGCCAGAGGCGCAGGGGCTGGGCCTAACACCTGCACCCCTTCCCGTTCCGGTGCCGCAAACGCAATTTCCTTTGCCAGCGCATCTGCCGCGTCTGCCGTCGCAGCACTGATGATCAGCGCCGCCAGTCGGCCGTATGGCGGCCAGAAAGAAGGGCGTCTCTGCTCGGCTTCCTGCTCCATGAAAGTCTGAAAGTCGTTTGAGACAAGCGCCGTCATGACAGGGTGCTCACCCACGTAGCTCTGAAGCAGGACACGGCCAGGACGCTCAGCACGCCCTGCACGCCCCGCGACCTGATGCAAAAGCTGAACCGTGCGTTCCGCTGCCCGTAGATCGCCGCCGCCTAATCCCAGATCCGCATCCACAACACCCACCAGCGTTAGCTTCGGAAAATGCCAGCCTTTAGCGACGATCTGCGTCCCGATGATGAGATTGACCTCACCATCCGTGATCTTCCGTACGGCTTCCGCCGTAGCCGCCGGGGAGCCCAGTGTATCCGAGGACATGACCAAGATCTTTGCCTCAGGAAAGCGCAGCTTTGCCTCTTCCGTAATGCGCTCAATCCCCGGCCCAATGGGTACGAGCGAGTGTTCGGCGTGGCATTGCGGGCAGTCTGACGGAATACTCTCGGTGTGACCGCAATGATGACAGGTCAGAATGCCACGCGCGCGATGTTCCACCAGCCAGGTGGAGCAGTTGGGGCACTGCATTCGGTGCCCGCAGGCGCGACAGAGCGTCAGCGGTGCATAACCACGACGGTTGAGGAACAGCATCGCCTGCTCCTCGTTCTTCAGTGTCTCATCAATGGCATTGCAGAGCACTGGAGATAAAAAGAGCCCACGCTCTGGCGGATCAGCCCGCATATCGACCAGAGAGACGTCCGGCATCGTCGCTCCGCCATGCCGGGCAGTCAGAAGCTCATGGTGATAACGGCCGCTTTCCACATTCGCCAGCGTCTCCAGTGATGGCGTGGCAGACACGAGAATGGCAGGAGCGTTCGCCAGACGGGCGCGAACCACAGCCATGTCCCGCCCATGATACATGACGCCTTCTTCCTGCTTGAAGGCGCTCTCATGCTCCTCGTCCACCACGACGAGTCCAAGATCTTCAAACGGCAGGAAGAGCGCCGATCGCGCGCCCACAACGACACGGGCCGTCCCGTCCGCTACAGCGCGCCATGTTTCGCGACGGCGCTTGGTTCCGAGGTCGGAGTGCCATACGGCTGGGTCTGCACCGAAACGACGGATGAACCGATCCGTCCACTGAGCTGACAGAGCAATTTCCGGCAACAGGACCAGAACCTGTTTCCCTTGCGCCAGACAAGCCGCGACAGCCTCGAAATAGACTTCGGTCTTTCCCGATCCTGTCACCCCCTCCAGCAGAGTGACGTCAAACCGCTGCTCTTTCACCGGACGGCAAAGCTGCTCGGCAACGTCCGCCTGCTCTTCAGAAAGCTGCGGTGCGCCGTGGGTTGGGTCCGGCGTTGCGAAAGGAGCCGCGACAGAGATGATGGCTTCCCGAAGGAGCCCCGCAGTCGCGAGTCCTCGGATCACGGCGGAACTGGCACCGCTGGCCGCCGCGAGATCAGACGTCGTCATCGGCGCATTGGAAGCCGCATTGAGGACGGATCGACGTGCCGGTGTGATGCGCAGCCCCTCTTCCGGTTGTTCCGTTCTGACCCAACCCAACGCAGGTTTTGGTGCGTCCTTCAGATGAATGCGGGTTGCCATCGCCAGCACCAGACCAGGCGGCGTCAGGGTATATGCAGCAACCCAATCAATAAACCGCCGCAGACTGCTCGGCAGGGGGCGTACGTCCAGCTTTTCGACAACTGGACGCAGGCGAGACAGCGGAACCTCCCGCCCCGGAGCCATCGCGAAGTCAGCAGGGACTGTGCTGGCCGTATCCCAGACACATCCGACCGTCTCCCGCTTTCCCAAGGGAATTGACACCAGATCGCCCGGTTGAAGCGCCATGGGTGCCAGATAGTCTAACGGCCCCGGAAAAGGCAGCGGAACGAGCACCGAGACACGCGTTCCGGTGGGGGGTGGCTTTCGCCAGAGGTCAGGCTTGGGTAGGCTGCTGGATGCCATGCCTGTGTCTAACCTCCCTGAGCCCGAAATGCCATGATGGCCCATGACGCATTACGCGACTGGACCAAATGGCTGACCCATGAACGGCGCTCCAGCCTGCGAACGGTTGAGGCCTACCGCCATGATATCGTTATGGCCCTCTCCTTCTTTGAGCAGCATCTGGGGGGCGAGGTTGATCTGACTGCTCTGGCAAAGCTCTCCCTTGCTGATCTCCGGGCGTGGCTGGCTCATGAAACAGCCCGCAGCGAAAAACCCACACGTCGCGCCACGAATGCCGATGCGCGCGCTCGTTCCAGAGCACGACATGTTTCGGCCCTGCGATCGTTCTTTCGCTATCTGGCCATGCGCCATGATGTCTCGAATCCTGCCCCGGGGCTCCTCGCGACCCCTCGACTGAAAAAGCGCCTTCCACGTCCTCTTGGGCAAGAACAGGCCTTGGCCGCGCCGGAAGGGATTTCCGACGATGCTTTTACGAGCGCTGCTGCCATCCGGGACAAAGCACTCTTTACGCTTCTGTACGGTACAGGCTTGCGGATTGGTGAAGCCTTGGCCCTTGATGTGCGGGACCTGACCAACGCTGGTGAGAACATGCTGCGCGTGGTGGGCAAAGGGGGGAAAGAACGTCTGGTTCCGCTGCTTCCGGCCGTCCGTGAAGCGTTGGAGTTATGGAAAGGGGTTCACCCTTCTCCGGCCCCGGACGCTCCGCTGTTCTGCGGTGTGCGGGGAGGCCGCCTAAATCCCGGCGTCGCCCAGCGCGCCATGCGGGAATGGCGCAAAGGCGAAGGTCTGCCGGATTCCGCCACACCACATGCTCTTCGCCACTCTTTTGCGACCCATTTGATGGAAGGTGGCGCTGATTTGCGTGCCATTCAGGAACTCATGGGCCATGCCAGTCTTTCCACCACCCAGGCTTATACTCTGGCAGACGAAAAGCACCTGCTGGACGTCTGGCGCAAAGCACATCCACGGGCGGAGCAGGAATGAAAAGACTGACATGGGGCATTCTGGCTGCCTTTCTTGCTTTGACCGGAAAGGCTGAAGCCATGCCATGCCACACGGTACAAGCGGCCGTTCTGCCCCTGCGCGATGATGGTGGATATCTGAGCATTCCTGCCCAGATCAACGGCCACGCGGTCTCCATGATCGTAGACACAGGCTCACAGGGAAGTCTGATGACACCTCAGGGCGTTGCAGCGCTTCATCTGCCTCAGGACCCAGACCGCCACACTGTCATGCAGGGCCCCAACGGCACGCCACACCTCGTTGCCAATATCCGTATTGCAGACCTGCAACTAGGTCGCCTTTCTCTTGGTGCCGGCTCTATGCCCATAGGCTCTCTTCCCGGCTCCCCGATGATTCATCCTCCTATTCTGGGGCTCCTCGGAGCAGATGTTCTGGATGGCTATGACCTGGAGTTTGACGTTCCCCATCAGAAGCTCATTTTCTGGAAGGTTTCCTCAAACAGCTCGTCCTGCCAGCTTCTGCCCTCTTGGAAAGGCCAATGGAGCACGGTCCCGGCCCGGCAGGTTGACGGACGCCTGATGGTAACGTTCACGCTTGATGGGACGCGTGGAACCGCGCTTCTCGACAGCGGTGCGCGCTCCCATATTGTCAGCACCGATTTCGCCTATCGCCTCGGCCTCACGGATGAGCTGCTCGCGCTCGACCCTGGCGGTATTACTGCCGGTGTGGACCTGCATGAACGCCGCTACCACTGGCATCGCTTCAAGCGCTTTTCCATGGGGGGGACGGTCTGGGTTGATCCCGTTCTGACTGTCGCCCCGGTTCATGATCAGGCCGACATGCTGCTGGGCTCAGACTGGTTCGCCAAACATGACATCTGGCTCTCTTACGCCACAAACCAGATTTTCGTTCGTTAAGGAGTTGGGAGCGTACAGAACGTCCCGGATTTCATCCGTTCCTTGCGGGCAGGGGTAAAAGCCCACCAGTTCAGGGCTTCTCCTGTTTTTGCCTGATGGATGGTGGCTGCAAACACGTCATGCACACAGGGATCATGGCGTTGCTGCGTTAGGTGACAGAGCTTCAGATAAAGATCGTCCGGCTCACAGGATGCCAGCTGTGCAGTTGAGGTAATCCCCAATATGGCAAAATCTGCGAGTGCTGCTTTGCCAACATTCTTCAGCATTGTGAGATCACTCATGCCTGCTCGCCCTTTATTTGAGGCAACCATTGTAGCGAGCGGCACTTTAAAGTCCTAGCAACAAAAGGACATTATTCATGGCGACGCAGGGACTATCACGTTTCACTGGCCGCAAGGTTCTCGTGACGGGGGCGGCATCAGGTATTGGTCACGCGACAGCCCTTCGTTTCCTTGACGAAGGCGCGCATGTCATTCTTGTGGACCGGGATCAGGAAAAGCTCGACGAGGCCATGAAAAGCCTCGACCCGAACAAAGCTACGGCCTCTCTGACAGACATTTCCAAACCCGACGAAGTTCAGAAACTGCTGGACCTAACCAAACAGACGTTCGGCACACTGGATGTGCTGGTGAACAACGCCGGTGTCACCACAATCGGCACGGTTCTGGACGGCGATCTGGACGCCTGGCAGACCGTGTGTGCCACAACCCTGACCGGAACCCTGAATGTCAGCCGCACCTTTCTGCCCCTGCTGATCCAGAGCAAAGGGAACATCGTCAACACGGCCTCCGTCTCTGGAATGAGGGGAGACTGGAACACGGCCTATTACGATGTTGCCAAAGGCGGTGTTGTGAACCTGACGCGTGTTCTGGCGATGGATCACGGAAAGGACGGCGTTCGCGTCAATGCCATCTGTCCGTCGGTCACACGCACTGCCATGACAGCTGATGCCCTTAAAGATCCAGCTTTCGTCAAAAGCGTCGAAGACCGCGTTCCGTTGCAGCGTCTGGGAGAGCCGGAAGATATGGCCGCAGCAATCACATTTCTGGCCAGTGAGGACGCGGCTTATATTACCGGATTGATTATGCCTGTTGATGGCGGCGTGACCGCATCAAACGGGCAGCCACCATTTCCTATGAGCTGATCTTTAGAAACTTACTGCACGTCTCCGCGCCGATCCTGCACGGAGACGTTGCCTGAATGGGCGGCGAAGAAAGGAAGCCCCAGACTTCCAATTTCTACTTCATCGTGAAAGAAAATTTTTTCATTCTCTATCGGAGAGCCGCCCATAAAGAGGTTTTTGACAAGCGCGCCCTGCCCCACACTCAGAAAATCATCATAGTGAGTGAATTTCTTCTGATCTTCCGGATTTTCTTTTAGAGAAGAAATCCAGAAAGACGGAAATGTCGTGTATGTCAGATCAGGATCAAGGCTGACGCGCTTCTTCTTTTCGCCAACCCGAATATGAACTGTGAAGCGGAATAACGCAGCGCGTCCGAGCACACCCACAATCGGTCGCCCCTCAACCATCTGCGTACTGGCTTTCGCGAGCAAGACGACATCTACATCTTTCAGCGGAATATCATCCAGAACCAGTTCATTAATTTTGGAATGAAAGGCGCTTTCCTTATAGGCACCGCTGATGACAACTTTGGCGTCATCATAGCCCTTGGGGAACTGTATTCCTTCAGAATTCCGGACGTAAATGTAATCGAACGCCGGGCTAACATACATCGCAGCGGGTTTGCCGTTGGTTCTCACCGGTATAAGCGGCGCATCCCCTCGCCTCCCAGGAACAGGAGAATAACAGGCAAAAAAACCTCCGTCCCGATAAAGGAACGGAGGTTTCTGGTATCCGCTGAAACGTAGGGGATTATTCGCCTTTGAGACGGCTGTTGCACTGGGACCAGTACCCGCCACCCTTCTGGATCCACTTCAGGCTGCCATTGCCGCCGTTTGCCTTGTTCGCATTGTACTGGGCAACACAGGTCTTCATGCGAGCCTTGCCAGCGGACAGGCTGGAAAACTGGGACGACACAGCCGTTGGGAATACAACGTTTCCAGACGTGACCGGAGCACTCTTGGACGCAATCGGTGCCTTCGTACCTGCAACAGACGAATCAGGAGGGTTCGCCTTACCTGTCGTGACAGGCGCCGTCGTTGTAGGTGCTGTCGCAGCCGTTGCCGGGGCAGCAGTTGTCGCAGGCGCGGCTTCAGCCGTTTCGCTACCACAGCTTGCAGCCTTGAAAGCCTTGTAGCTTTGACCGTTCAGGGTGCCGCCCTTCTTGGCGGACTGGAATGCAGCATGGCATTCCTTGGCCGTCATCGCGTGTGCAGGAACCGAGGCAAGACCGGCAGCCAGAACAGCGGCCAGGGAGAGGCGGGACAACATACGGCTGGAAACCATGAAAAACATCCTTGTCTGTCAACCGGGAAGTCGCAGCCTCCCGGTTCAGAAACACCGGTGACTACGATCAGTTGATGCGTTCACCATGCATGGTCGTATCGAGGCCTTCAAGTTCCTCTTCTGCAGAAACACGCAGACCCATGACACGATCCAGAACCTTCAGGATCACGAATGTCATGATGACACACCAGACAATCGTCACGCAGACGGCTTCTGCCTGAGCCAGAAGCTGTGAAAGGCTTCCGACGGTACCAGCCGGATTAGCGTCCGTTGCAGAGAGCGGCCCATAAGCCAGAACACCTGTCAGCAGAGCGCCAACAATACCACCCGTACCGTGAACACCGAACGCATCGAGACTGTCATCATAGCCAAGAGCGTGCTTGAGCCATGTTGCACTCCAGAAGCAGACTGCACCGGCAATCAGACCAATCACCACAGCGCCACCCGGCAGGACAAAGCCCGCAGCAGGCGTAATGGCGACTAGGCCGGCGACCACGCCGGAAATAATGCCAAGTGCCGTCGGCTTACCCGTCCGTACCCACTCGACAGCCATCCAGGCGACACCGCCGGCAGCAGCGGCAAGCTGCGTGGTCAGCATGGCCATACCTGCACGCCCGTTGGCACCCAGCGCAGAGCCTGCGTTGAAGCCAAACCAGCCGACCCAAAGCAGAGACGCACCGATAATGGCGTATGTCAGGTTGAACGGAGACATGTCATCCGTTCCGATGCCCCGGCGCTTGCCAAGAACATATGCACAGACAAGGCCAGCCACACCGGAGTTGATGTGCACGACCGTGCCACCGGCAAAGTCCACAGCGCCCAAGCCAGCGACCCAGCCCGTCGGACTCCAGACCCAATGAGCGACAGGTGCATAAACCAGTAGCAGCCAGAAGATCGTGAAGATGCACATGGAAGAGAACTTCATGCGCTCCGCGTAGGCCCCTGTAATCAGGGCTGGCGTGATGACGGCGAACGTCATCTGGAACATCATGTAGACGCTTTCCGGGATCGTCATTGGAACGGCGGCTGCCGTCCCTGCCCCAAGCGTGAAAGCGGAATCAACGCCGTTGTGAAAGTTTGCTGCCACACCGTTCAGCAACGCGCGGGATAGATCACCAATCCACGGCGTACCGTTCGAAAAGGCCAGACTGTAACCCGCAACCATCCAGACGAGGCTGGCGATACAACAAATGGCGAAAGACTGGATCAGGGTTGCAAGAACGTTCTTCTTGCGAACCATGCCGCCGTAGAACAACGCAAGACCAGGCACTGTCATCATCAGAACGAGTGCCGTGCTGATCAGCATCCAGGCTGTATCGCCTGTGTCGATGGCCGCAGGCGCATCAGCAGCCATCGCGGATACTGGCAGAAGTGCGCCAGCAGCCATGATCGAAAGACCGGAACGTCTCATCACAGAGCGCCCTCCCCGGTCTCTCCCGTGCGGATGCGAATGAGCTGGTCGAGATTGGAGACCATGATCTTGCCGTCCCCGATCTTGCCGGTACGCGCTGCCGTCATGATTGCTTCAATAACATCTTCCACAACGGAATCCGCCACTGCGATCTCGATCTTGAGCTTCGGAAGAAAACTGACGTGATACTCGGCGCCGCGGTAGATTTCCGTCTGGCCTTTCTGACGGCCAAAACCTTTGACTTCCGTCACGGTCAGACCTTGCACGCCCAGTGGCGTCAGCGCCTCCCGGACATCGTCAAGCTTGAAGGGTTTGATAATTGCGGTGACGAGCTTCACGAACGGCATATCCTCGTTGGGAATTAGAAGACTGGTGGCCAGTATGGCCCAGATTGTACCAGTTCAACAACAATATACGAAACAGCCCGGAGGCACCGGAAAACCGGCACCTCCGGGCATTTCTGCTCCGTCTGGGTCTTGAAGGACAATCAGAACGTGGCGTTGATACGGCCGTAATAATAACCGCCGGCAATGCCGATACCGGAAGAGTCCGTGTCGTAAGCATTCGCCCCGAGGTAGTTAAGATACTTGGTCAGACGCCGTGGGCGCTGGTTGAAAATGTTATTGGCGCCCACGGCGAAGTGCCACATGTGATTGAGACGGTACCCAACCTCAAGATCCGTCAGCCAGACTGGCGTATTCTTGAACTGCCCCCAGCAGACATTGGAATACTGAAGGCTCTGCCCCTTGCAGGTCAGGCTTGCAGGCGTCTGATCCTGATAGGTCAGCATGGACGTGGTTTCGCCGTAGCGCGTCTGACGCACGTTCACATCCCACTTTCCGATCGTCCAATACGCATTCAGGATGATCTTGCTGCGCGGAGAGGTAGACGTCAGATACGCGATGCTCTGTTCATTCAGGTATGGGTTGCCCTGAGAATTCGTATTGATGTGATTGACGCGCGTCCGGTTCAGGTTGAGCGCCATGGTCAGATCCAGGTTCCCATACTGGTGCATGTGGAACATATAATCGGACTGGATATCGAGGCCCTGTGTGCGGGTGCTTCCAACGTTTGCGAAGTAGTTTGCCGAAACGTCCGCATTCGTAATGCCTGTCGGCAGCGTTGCCCCCGTCATGTCGATGGCGGAAATGGCCGTATCGCCATAAATGGAACCCGCACCGGAAATACGATCCCGAATATTGATCTGATAAACGTCTGCGGAAATGTGCCAGCCATTGACCGGCTCAAGCACCACACCACCCTCAGCACTTGTAGAGCGTTCTGGCTTCAGGTTCTGAGCGCCAAGACTACGCCCCGCAGCACTGGATGTGGCAAGGAGGCCCGAAGCGCCTGTCGGTGAGACGTTCAATGAGCTGAAGTGTTCTTCAGGGAGGGTTGGGGCGCGGAAACCATTGCTGATCGTGGCCCGAACGGCGATCCGTTTCGTAATGTCATACCGTGTGGAAACTTTACCATTCTCGGTATTCCCAACGTCCGTGTAGTGCTCGAAGCGGCCCGCAAAATCGAGATCCCAGTGCTTCAGCGGATGGAAGTCACCATCGAGGTAGGCGGCCCAGACGTCACGGCTCCACTTGCCAGAGTTTTCCGGCATCAGGCCCGCATAGCCCTGCGTTCCACCCTGGGTATAGGACGCAATTTCGCCCGGCCAGATCTGATAGGTCTCCAGGCGGTGCTCACCACCGAAGGCGACCGTCACAGGAACGAGGTTGGCAATTTTCAGCTGACGGCGGAAATCAAGATTGTTCGTCCACTGAGACAGGCGATAGGTCTCGGCACGAACCGTCGTTGGGGAGGTTCCGGTTTCCGCAATCAGGTTCGGGTTAGCTGTGTGCTTGTTCCCGATATCATTTTCATCAGCACCATAAGTCGAGCTCAGATCCCAGGAAAACCCAAGGAAATTGTCACCTTTAAGCCCCAAGGTTGCGGCGTAATCGTTCTCCTCGATGGTTTCGAGCGGAGAAAACCCATACGGATACAGCGTCGGAGCCACAGACGGCATACGATAGTTTTCATAAGCCTCGGAATGGCGGTGGGCATAGGTAATGAGACCGTATCCCTTCACCCCTTCTGTCAGCGTCTTCCCGAACTCGATGCTGAGGTTTTCACGAGTTTCTTCCGGTGTGCTCAGGATCTTGTTGGAATTATGCGGAACATTAAATCCCTTGTATTCGGGATTCCCCGGAACCGTCCGAACGTCCGTCGTGTTCGGAACCATATGATCGGTGTGGTACATCTGCCCGCTGATATGGACATAACCGTCCCCTAGGAAACCGAAGCCACCATCAGCACCAAGCTGATACTGCCAGCCATCACCGTTGTAGGCATTCGCGCCAGTCTGGGCGGTCATGTTCAGGCCATGCGGCGTCTTTTTCAGGATGATGTTCACAACACCAGCGATTGCGTCCGAGCCATACATGGCCGCCGCACCATCACGCAGAATTTCGATATGATCGATTGCAGAGGCCGGGATCATGTTCAGATCGACAGGTGTTGAGCCCTGCTGCGGGCCAGCATCAGCATAGATATTGGCTGTCGTATGACGGCGCTTTCCATCGACGAGAACCAGAACTTCGTTCGGGTTCAGACCACGCATCCGGATGGAGGACGTCAGGGCACCAGCGTCGCTTCCCATCGCGTTGACCGTGATGGACGGGTCAGTACGAACAATCGCGTCTGCGAGGTTCATCTGGCCGGAACGGCGGAGCGTGGCTGCCGTGAGAACACTGATCGGGCTCGTTGAATCCCGGGCGCGGCGGTTGAACGCATGCGTTCCCGTGACGATCATCTGCTCGTTTGTATTGCTATCAACTGCATGAGGGCGGCGCGGCGTGGCGGCAGCCTGACGGACGACTGTTTTCTTCCCTGTGGTCTTGGTCGTCACCTTCGCAGGAGCTGTGGTGCGGGTTGGTTTATGCACGGCAGCAGAGGCCTGATGTACTGGGTGCACGACCGTAACGATTGTTGTAGCGAGAAGAAGTGACTTGAGGCGCATTCAGGCAGTCCTAATCAGATCTGGTGTTCAGTTCAGATTAGAAACGTTTTAAAGTGTGTCTACCGATTATTCCGGCCTTGAATGTATCACAAGATTTCTAGTGCATAAATGCCACACCTCAAGAGACCAAAACGAAACTTTTGGACTCAGGAGTATGGCATCAGGAAATTTCAGGAAACTGTAGGAGCCTTCAGATCAGGGCCGCGATATTGCCCATCGCCCGGGCGATTGACCGGAGGAGACATGAGGCTTTCGGGCCACGGCGTGTCAGAGGGAGAATCCGATACGACCGCAGTTCGTCCACGAGGCAGACATTCCGGCATTTCTGCTTGAATGCGACGCAGCATGCGTTCGCGGATATCACAGGACAGGTTCCACATATTTCCTGCATCCGCAGCCCCTGCGATCATGCGGATGGAAATGACCTGGGCATTGCTGTCTGCAATCTGGCAGGCAATAGAGGAACGGTCCTTGTCCCAGTCCGGACAGTGCTCGATTTCTTCCATGAACATCGCCCGCAAACGGTCCATCGGTGTGCGATAATCCAGCCAGAGAAAGATGGAGCCGATCAAAGACTGCGAACTATGAGTCCAGTTCTGGAACGGGTTTTCGAGGAAATAGGAAATGGGCACGATATAACGGCGACGATCCCATGTCCGCAGGACGACATAAGTCGCATTAATCTCCTCGACCCAGGCCCAGTCCCCGTTCAGGATCAGCATATCTTCCATACGGATCGGCTGGGTAATGGCGATCTGAATTCCCGCAATCAGATTGGACAAGGCCGGTCGGGCGGATAGACCCACGATCAGGGAGGCCGCACCGGCAGAAGCAAAGAGTGAAACACCAAATTTCTGAACGGAATTGAAAACCATCAGAGACGCGGCAACAGTCAGGACCCCAAAGGTGATCTCAATCAGACGACGGAGCACCCGGATCTGCGTCTGATGAGAGCGGACCGTGATGTCATCCACATTCTCCTTGGAACTGATCCGGTTCAGGTACTGATCAGTCGCCAGACGAAACGCCCTGATAATGCCGAAGCCAAGATTCATGATGAACAGGCAGGCCAGCACGTGCGCGAGAAGCTTTTCCGTCTCGGGAGAGAAGCCCTCCGTCGCTGGCAAAGCTGCACTGGCGGCTATGATCATCAGAAAATAGCGGACATTCATCCTTAACCTGATGGTTAAAGCATGAATGAACTGGATCTTCCTCAGACCCGGCAGGCGGGGCAGCGCATCCGTGATGATCCGACTGAACAAAAGAGCAATCAGCGCCGCTGCAATCAGCAGAAGAACAGAACCCAGCGGGTCAGGCAGCCAGTCGAACTGGTGACGAAGGCTGGACATTGAGTCCACATAATTCTGTCTGAACATCGGTCTCCCTAGACGATCACCTGTCATCCACCATCAGGTCACGCGGAGGCTGCATCCTGAGCGAATGAAATGCTGTAAGCGGCGTCCATCGGCGCACATTTGGCCAAGGACGTCAGACTACAACAGCAGGCAGACCCAACTGTTCCCGAAATACGAACAGTTCCATTTTCACTATTTTAATAAGTTTTAATTTTGTTGAACGATGCATGTTGCCGAAATGAGACACTCACCTGCCGTCTTTTTGGCCGTACTGAATACCAAACAGCCACAACAAAATTTTTGACTGAAAACCTATATTTTTCAGACTTTTCAATTCCTTATAACAACAAACCACAAACAGCGATTTATGTTGTTATTTAATGTTTTAAACATATTTTATTGTTTGTTTCATATTATA
>NZ_JBDOBO010000004.1:72836-121238 GCF_047723935.1 Gluconobacter sp. | reverse complement strand
TCAACAAGACGCGCCTGAGCCGTGAAGCCAAGGAAAAGGCCCATGCCGAGCTGAAAAAGCTCCGTGGCATGAGCCCGATGTCTGCAGAAAGCACGGTCGTCCGGAATTATCTGGACTGGCTGTTGGGTATTCCGTGGAAAAAGCGTTCCAAGATCACCAAGGAGTTCACGCACGCTGAAGGTGTGCTTGAAGCCGAACATTATGGTCTGGAGAAGGTCAAGGAGCGTATCCTTGAGTACCTTGCCGTGCAGACGCGTTCCCAGAAGATCAAGGGACCGATTCTGTGCCTCGTAGGGCCGCCGGGCGTTGGTAAAACGTCTCTCGCACGGTCAATCGCCAAGGCAACGGGCCGTCAGTACGTTCGGATGTCTCTGGGTGGTGTGCGCGACGAATCGGAAATTCGCGGTCATCGTCGGACGTATATCGGGTCCATGCCTGGAAAAATTATTCAGGGCATGAAGAAAGCGAAAACGTCTAATCCGCTGTTCCTGCTGGATGAGATCGACAAGCTAGGCGCGGATTGGAGAGGCGATCCTTCGTCTGCACTTTTGGAGGTTCTGGATCCGGAGCAGAACTCAACGTTTGCCGATCACTATCTGGAAGTCGATTACGATCTCTCGGATGTCATGTTCGTGACGACGGCTAACAGCCTGAATATGCCGCAGCCACTGCTGGATCGTATGGAGATCATCAATCTCTCCGGGTACACGGAAGATGAGAAGGTCCAGATCGCGCGGCGTCATCTGCTGTCAAAGCAGGGTGAGGCCCACAATCTCAAGCCGGATGAATGGTCTGTTTCCGATGAGACGCTGATGGAACTGATCCGCTCCTACACGCGTGAGGCTGGCGTCAGAAATCTCGAGCGTGAGATTGCCCGGTTGGCTCGTAAGGCCGTGAAGGAAATTATCACGACGGGTGTGACGCATGTTGAGATCACGCCGGACAACCTGGAAAAATACGCAGGTGTCCGCCGCTTCCGTCATGGTGAGACCGAGACGGAAGATATGGTCGGTGTCGTGACCGGACTTGCCTGGACGCAGGTCGGCGGCGAGATCTTGACGATTGAGAGCGTCATGGTGCCTGGAAAGGGGCAGGTGAAGCAGACTGGCAAGCTGGGGGAAGTGATGCAGGAGAGCATCTCGGCCGCCCTGTCTTATGTCCGATCACGAGCTCAGGATTTCGGAATCCGGCCACCTCTCTTCGAGAAGCGCGATATCCATGTGCATCTTCCAGAAGGGGCTACGCCAAAGGACGGTCCGTCCGCAGGTATCGCGCTTGCTACATCTCTTGTCAGTATTCTGACGCAGATTCCCATCCGTAGAGATGTGGCGATGACGGGCGAAATTACGCTGCGTGGTCGTGTGCTGGAAATTGGTGGCTTGAAAGAAAAGCTGCTTGCCGCGCTTCGGGCAGGGATCAAAACTGTTCTGATCCCGAAGGATAATGAAAAGGATCTTGCCGAGGTTCCGGAGAATGTCCGCCATGCTCTCAAGATTATTCCAGTCAGTCACGTCGACGACGTTCTGAAAATTGCTCTCACGCGTATGCCTGAGGCGATTGAATGGGATGAAAATGTCGATCCTGTAGGCGGAATTTCGGCTGAGAAAGTGGCTCCAAGGGCACTTCCGCACTAACGGTTGGGTTCTTATACGATTCTAACAGTTGACGCGGCCAAAAAGCGCTTCATAGTGCGGCCGCAGATCGAACAAGCGCCTGAGCCGCAAGACTCTTCGGAGGTTGGCTCAGGTGCTCTTAACACCAGAAAGGCACATCATGGAGAAGCCCCTCAACAAGCAGGAACTGATCGCCGCCGTTGCAGACGCTGCCGATCTTCCGAAGGCCAAGGCCAGCGAAGTTGTCGATGCGGTGTTCAGCACGATCGAGGCGACGCTTGCCAAGAAGCAGGAAGTCCGTCTCGTCGGTTTCGGCAGCTTCGTGACTGCCACGCGTAAGGCCGCCAAGGGCCGTAACCCGCGTACGGGCGAAGAGATCGACATTCCGGCATCCACCTCTGTCCGTTTCAAGCCGGGCAAAGGTCTTAAGGACGCCGTAAGCGAATAATTTCGCTTTTTTGGTTCTGAGTGCCTTTACGGGTGCTCAGAACCGTGTATATAGGCCACGTGTTTTCAGAGGGCGATTAGCTCAGCGGTAGAGCGTCTCGTTTACACCGAGAGGGTCGGCAGTTCAATCCTGTCATCGCCCACCACATGAAGACTGTTTTTTGACTATGGCCTGGCGTTTCGAAGTTTATGAGACGTTGGGATCGACTTCCGATCTCTGCAAAGAGAAAGCCGAGGCTGGAGCCCCCGAGAGGCTCGCCGTTCAGGCACTTTTCCAAACATCAGGGCGTGGAACCCGAGGTCGCAGTTGGGTAGATCCCGGCGGTAATCTGGCAATTTCTCTATTGTTCAAACCGCAAAATCCTGAATTTTTTTTGACTGCGTGCCCGTTTCTGACCGCTTTGGCGCTTTACGAAACAGCGCAGAGTTTCTGCCCCTCAAAAGCAGAATTTTTTCTGAAATGGCCGAATGATTTACTCCTGAATGAACGCAAAATGGCGGGAGTTCTGATTGAGGCTGGCGGTATTGCGTCTAACAGGTGGGTTGTTGTCGGTATTGGTGCAAACCTGGCGCAGGCGCCTGACGTCCCTGGTCGTCAGTTGGCAGCCCTTTCCGAGGCCGCTCCTGCAGTCGATCCCATCAAGTTTGGCGCTGCGCTGACGGCGGAAATGGACCGCTGGATTGCCGCGTGGAATGATCATGGTTTTGAAGTCATTCGTCGCGCATGGCTCGAAAGAGCGCATCCGGTTGGACGTCATCTTGCGGTTCAGCGTGGTGAAACTTATATAACAGGTTCATTTTCAGGGTTGGATGAACAGGGGCGACTGCTTCTCGCTCTCCCGGGTGGTGAAACCATACCGGTCGTAACAGGTGATATCCTGCTGGGTTAAAGGGACCGGATCGGAACGTGCTTCTCGTCATTGATGCTGGCAACACCAACGTTGTGTTTGCCGTCCACGACGGTCAGTCGTGGATCGGTCAGTGGCGCATGTCCACCAGCGACTCCCGTACAGCAGATGAATATGCCGTTTGGTTACTGGGCCTTTTTGATCGTATCGGGCTGACGCCTGCGTCTGTCACGCGCGCGATTATCGGAACTGTTGTTCCCGCAGCATTATATGATTTGCGGCGTTTCTGTCGCCAGTGGCTCGATGTGGAGCCACTTGTGGCCAATGCGGGCCTAGATTGGGGCATTGAAGCGCTAGTTGATAATCCGGCAGAACTTGGTGCGGATCGTCGATTGAACGGTCTGGCAGCCCAGCACTTTTATGGTGGCCCGCTCATTGTTGTTGATTTTGGCACGGCAACAACGTTTGATGTCGTGAATGAATATGGTCAATACTGTGGTGGAGCGATTGCTCCGGGCGTCAATCTCTCCATCGATGCCTTGCACAGAGCGGCCGCTCGATTGCCACGGATGAGCATCGGGCGCCCTCTGAACGCAATTGGCCGAAGCACAAGCGTTGCCATGCGTTCCGGACTCTTCTGGGGCTATGTTGGCCTGGTTGAAGGGATCGTAGGAAGAATTTCCGAAGAAATGGGCGGACGCCCCAAGATTGTTGCAACAGGCGGTCTTGCGCCTCTGTTTTCAGAGGGCACCAACCTGTTTGACGTGATGGCCCCTGATCTGACCTTGGATGGCCTCCGTCTTTTGGCGGATCGCAATGCGCTCCTGCCGATCTCAAATTCCCCCGAAGGCATGTAGGCTTTCGGCAATGAATATCGCTCATGATGGTAACACACGTAAGGAATAACTATGACGGATACACCTGACGGTTTGTCCTTCCTGCCTTTGGGCGGGACGGGCGAGATCGGCATGAATTTTAATCTCTACCGCCTCACTAAAAACAGTAAGGAAACCTGGCTCGCCATCGATTGCGGCATTGGCTTCTCAGGTAACGACACGCCTGAAGCTGAAGTGCTGATGCCGGACCCGACGTTTATCGCGGATCGTGCAAAGGATCTGTGTGGGCTGGTCATTACACATGCCCATGAAGATCATCTGGGTGCAGTAGCTCATCTCTGGCCTTATCTGCGCTGCCCGGTTTATGCCACGCCGTTCGCTGCCGCAGTACTGCGTCGCAAGCTGCATGAAGCGCACCTGGTTAATCAGGTAAAAATTCATGTGGTGATGCCGGGCTCACGCTTCCATGTCGGCCCGTTTGATCTTCAGTTTGTGTCGGTGACGCACTCTGTCGCGGAAGCGCAGGCAGTTGCTCTGCGGACGCCCCATGGGCTGATCGTTCATACCGGTGACTGGAAGCTGGATGAAAATCCGCTTGTTGGCCCGGTTACTGATCTGGAAGAGTTCCGTCGTCTGGGTGACGAAGGCGTTCTGGCGATGGTGGGTGATAGCACCAACGTCATGAAGGAAGGCCGTTCAGAGTCCGAAGCGGACGTCCGCAAAGGCCTGACGGATCTGATCACAAGCCTTCAGGGGCGTGTGGCCGTAACGTGCTTTGCCAGCAACGTGGCGCGCGTTGAGAGCATTGCGAAGGCTGCCATGGCGGCTGGTCGTGCTGTCATGATCGTGGGCCGTTCCCTGCGTAATCTTGAAACTGCTGCCCGTGAGTGCGGTTACTTCAGCGATCTGCCGCCGTTCCTGACGGAGCAGGACGCACGCGACGTCCATGATGACAACCTTCTGATGATCATCACGGGAAGCCAAGGCGAGCCTCGTTCTGCCCTGTCCCGTATCGCGTCCGATACTCATCCGAACATTTCGCTGGGTGAGGGTGACACGGTCATTTACAGCTCCCGCGTTATTCCGGGGAATGAGCAGGCTGTCATGGCTGTGCAGGACAACCTGTCCCGTCGTGGTGTGACTGTTCTGACGGACAAGGACGCGAAGGTTCACACGTCCGGTCATGCAACGGGCGATGATATTCGCGTTCTGTATGGCATTGTTCGTCCGAAATACAGCATTCCGACGCATGGCGAATGGCGTCATCTGACGGCGCACGCGGCTCTGGCTCATGAAATGGGTTCTGATCCGATCCTGCTGGAAGATGGCGACATCCTGAACCTGTCGCCGGGTGAAGTGAAGGTTGTCGATACGGCACCGACTGGTCGCCTGGCGCTGGATGGCGGCCGTCTTCTGCCCATGACGGGTGGTGTTCTGGCAGCACGTCGCAAGATGCTCTTCAACGGCATGGTTCTTGCGAGCTTCGCTGTTGATGACGAAGGCTATGTGATCGGTGAGCCAAAGATCAGCGCGCCAGGTCTTCTGGAATCGGAAGATCCGGAAAGCATTCGCATTCAGGAAGAATTCGCTGATTCTATTGACGAAATTCCTGATGAACTGCGAAAGGACGACACGGCATTCCGTGATGCGGCCAAGACGGCCCTGCGCCGTGCCCTGGGGCGTAAGCTCCAGAAGCGTCCGCTTGTTGATGTTCATCTGCTGCGCGTCTGAGAGAATAGAGTATGCGTCTGAGTAAAGCCTTTCAGCCGACGCTGAAGGAAGTTCCGGCGGAGGCGCAAATTGCGTCTCATCGCCTGATGCTACGTGCAGGTCTGGTTCGCCAGACCTCCTCAGGTATTTATGCCTGGCTGCCAGCGGGCCTGCGTGTTCTTCGGAACATCGAGCAGATCATCCGCGAAGAGCAGGATACGATTGGCGCACAGGAAGTCCTGATGCCGACGCTTCAGTCTGCTGATCTGTGGCGTCGTTCAGGGCGTTATGACGCTTATGGTCCGGAGATGCTGCGCATTCAGGACCGTCATGGTCGTGAGCTGCTTTACGGACCGACGAACGAGGAAATGATCACGGATATCTTCGGATCGTCCGTGAGTTCCTATAAGCAGCTTCCCAAAGCGCTGTATCATATTCAGTGGAAGTTCCGTGATGAGGTACGTCCCCGCTTCGGTGTGATGCGCGGTCGCGAGTTCCTCATGAAGGACGCTTATTCCTTCGATGCAGACTATCAGGGCGCGGTTAACAGCTATCGCCGCATGATGCTGTCTTATCTGAGGATCTTCCAGCGTCTCGGTGTTCGCGCTGTGCCAATGGTTGCTGATACCGGCCCGATCGGTGGTGATCTCAGCCATGAGTTCCTGGTTCTCGCACCAACTGGTGAAAGTGGCGTATTCTTTGACGCTGCCCTTGAAGAACAGGATTGGCTGGGACGGCCGGTTGACTGTGATAACGAGGAAGATCTCGCCGCATTTTTCTCTTCCGTGACGGATCACTATGCCGCAACTGATGAGAAGCACAACGAGGCTGCCTGGGCGGAAGTGCCGGATGACCGGAAGCGGGAAGGGCGTGGCATCGAAGTCGGCCACATCTTCTACTTCGGCACCAAGTACACGGAATCCATGGGTATCGAAGTCAGCGGTGCCGACGGGACGAAATTCTCGCCTCACATGGGGTCTTATGGCGTCGGTGTCTCCCGTCTGGTGGGTGCGGTCATCGAAGCGTCTCACGACGATGCGGGCATCATCTGGCCAGCTTCTGTTGCTCCATATAAGGCCGCGATCCTGAACCTGCGTCCAGGCGACGAAGCCTGCGATGCAATCTGCGAAGAGATCTACGGGGCCGATCCAGAGAACTTCATGTACGATGACCGCTCCGAGCGTGCAGGCGTGAAGTTCAATGATGCCGACCTGATGGGCCATCCCTGGCAGATCATCGTTGGTCCGCGCGGTGCCAAGGAAGGCAAGGTTGAACTGAAGCGCCGTGCAGACGGTGACCGGTTCGAACTGCCGGTGGCTGAAGCGCTGGCCAAGATCGGAGCAGCCTGATGTTCGGCCGCTTCGAGCGTATGGTGGCGGGGCGCTATCTGCGTGCCCGCCGTGGCGAACGCTTCGCCTCGATCATTGCAGTTTTCTCACTGGTCGGAATTGCGCTTGGAGTGGCCACGCTCATCATCGTCATGTCGGTGATGAACGGGTTTAAGGCCGATCTCATGGGGCGTATCCTTGGCCTTCACGGTGATCTCACTGTGTTTGGCTACGGTCGCCCTATTGAAGCCTATCAGAACGACGTTGAGGCTATCCGCTCTGTTTCTGGAGTGAAATCTGTCATTCCCATGGCGCAGGGGACTGTGCTCGTGGAAGCCGGACGATACTCGACGGGTGCAGAGGTTCAGGGTGTCGCCCAGCAGGATCTTCGTGATTGGCGTGCTCTAAGTAACGGGATTATTGCCGGTTCGATTGATCGTTTTACCGGCGACGATGCTGTTGCCATCGGGACGACCATGGCCGATCGCGCTGGTCTGACGGTCGGTTCTCCGATCACCCTGTTGTCTCCGGACGGCCAGGCCACACCGTTTGGCACGATGCCGCGCGTGAAGACGTACCATGTGGCCGCCATCTTCGATGCCAACTGGAACGATTACAACTCGAACATCGTTTTGGTGCCGCTCCCTGCCGCACAGAAGTTTCTGATGCTCGGGAGCGCCGTCTCCCTGATCCAGGTCTCAACCAACGACCCTTCGAACATTCAGCCCACACGTCAGGCCATCGCGCAACGCCTTGATGACCCGCGTCTTCGGGTTCTGGACTGGACGCAGAGCGCGAACGGCTTCCTTGATGCTGTGACGGTTGAGCAGAACGTCATGTTCCTCATTCTGACGCTCATTATTCTGGTGGCTGCTTTCAACGTTATCTCGTCCTTAATCATGATGGTGAAGGACAAGACACGTGATATCGCGGTTTTACGAACGCTTGGTGCGAGCCGTGGCGCAATCATGCGGATATTCCTCATGAATGGTGCTTTTGTCGGGATTGTCGGGACGGCTGCTGGTTCTGCCCTTGGTATTGCGTTCGCCCTGAATATCGAACGTATCCGGCAGTGGCTCCAGTCTCTTACCGGAACCAACCTGTTCAACCCGGAAGTTTACTTTCTCGAGCGTCTTCCGGCGAAGCTGGTCTGGTCGCAGGTTGGAGAAGTGATTGCCATGTCTCTGGTGCTTTCTCTTCTCGCAACGCTGTATCCATCCTGGAGAGCGGCGCGAACTGATCCAATTGAGGCGTTGCGTCATGAGTGAGGCACAGGTGCCAGCATTAAAGCTGGAGAATCTGACGCGTCGTTTTCGGTCAGGCGAAGAAACGCTCGAAATTCTATCGAATGCCGAGTTTACGCTTTACCCCGGTGAAATTGTCGCCCTTGTGGCGCCGAGCGGGACCGGAAAATCTACGCTCTTGCATCTCGCCGGGCTGTTGGAAGCTCCCACCGAAGGTACAGTTTATATCAGTTGCAACGCCGTAAGTGGACTGAGTGATAGCGTTCGCACTGCTGTCCGACGTGATCAAATCGGGTTTGTGTATCAGTTTCACCATTTGTTAGGTGAGTTCACGGCACGCGAGAATGTCATGTTGCCCCAGTTGGTTGCGGGTGTGTCCGCAAAGGTGGCAAAGGCGCGTGCCGAAGATCTATTGGGACGTTTTGGATTGTCTCATCGCCTGAATTCTCTGCCCGGCCGTCTGTCTGGCGGTGAGCAGCAGCGGACTGCTATCGCGCGGGCGTTAGCCAACAGGCCAAAACTTCTCCTTGCGGATGAGCCAACCGGTAATCTGGATGTTGGGACGTCTGATCACGTTTTTGATGAGCTATTGCGTGCCGTTCGTGAGGAAGGCGTTGCAGCACTGATTGCAACGCATAATCAGGAACTTGCGGCCCGTATGGACCGGACGGTGACGTTACGGGATGGGAAGCTCGTACCGTTTTGAGTTGAGGTGACCGGCAAGAAGAGCGCTGTATCTGCTCGCCGGTCCTGATAGAATAGAGGCATGCCTCATGCCGATTTTGTCCATCTCCGTAATCACTCAGCTTACTCCCTGAGCCAGGGCGCCATTCGCATTCCAGATCTGGTTAGTCTGGCTGTGAAGAACGGTATGCCTGCCGTTGCATTGACGGACAGTGGCAACCTATTTGGTGCTCTGGAATTTTCTCTTTACTGCCGAAGCAGCGGTGTGCAGCCGATTGTCGGCTGCCAGCTCTCACTCCCATCGCGCAGTACCAAGCCCGGAGCTCCTTCTGAGCCGCTGGTAGTGCTGGCCCGGAACGAGACGGGGCTGGCCAATCTCCAGATTCTGTCCTCTGAGGGCTTTCTGAACGGTGATCCGGCTGATCCAACAATCGCTGTGGATGTGCTGTGTCAGCATGCCGACGGGTTGTTTCTTCTGACTGGTGGCAATCGTGGGCCGATCAATCGGTTGATTTATGACGAGCAGAAAGGTGAGGCAGAAGAACTGCTGCGTCGTCTGGCAGACGCTTTTCCAGGTAATATTGCGGTGGAACTCAATCGCTTCGGCGCGGCGGGTGAACGCGAAATCGAAAGCGTTCTGATCCCACTAGCAGACAAGCTTGATATTCCTCTTGTCGCTACCAACGAATGCTTTTTCCCGACGCCGCAGATGCATGAAGCCCATGATGCGCTCATCTGTATTGCGCAGGGGCGTACGATGGCTGAAGCTGATCGTTGGCATGTTTCCCCGCAGGCCTGGTTCAAGACGCCGGCCGAGATGCGTGAGATTTTCAAGGATCTGCCAGAAGCCTGCGACAATACGCTCATTATTGCGCAGAAATGTGCCATCGCTGCATGCACGCGAAAGCCACTTCTGCCGATTTGCCCGAAGGTTCGTGAGGGCTCAACAGAAGAAGAAACGCTTCGTGCCATGGCATGGGAAGGGCTGGAAAAGCGCCTTGAAGCGATCAGTGCGGACGAAGATAAACGAAAAATCTATTCAGATCGTCTGCAAACTGAACTCGACATCATCGCGAAGATGGGCTTCCCAGGCTACTTCCTGATCGTTGCCGACTTCATTCAGTGGGCAAAAGCGCATGATATTCCCGTCGGGCCCGGGCGTGGATCAGGTGCAGGCTCACTGGTGGCTTATGCACTGACCATCACCGATATTGATCCGCTACCCTTCGGCTTGCTGTTCGAGCGCTTCCTGAACCCGGAACGTGTCTCGATGCCTGACTTTGATATCGACTTCTGTCAGGACCGGCGAGACGAAGTTATCCGTTATGTTCGTGAGGAATACGGTGGAAGCCGTGTCGCTCAGATCATTACCTTCGGTAAGCTTCAGGCCAAAGCTGCCGTCCGTGACGTTGGTCGTGTACTTGGTTTGCCTTACGGCATGGTTAACCGCGTTGCAGAACTGATCCCGAATAATCCTGCCAAACCAGTGACGCTGGCGCAGGCGATTGAGGGCGAACCGCGCCTGCAGGAGATGCGAGACAGCGATGAAGCTTTGAAACGGCTTCTGGAAATTGCTCTTCAGCTTGAAGGTCTCTATCGACACGCTTCAACACATGCTGCAGGCGTCGTGATTGGTGACCGAGAACTGGTCGAACTGGTGCCGCTTTATCGAGACCCGAAGAGCGACATGCTGGTCACTCAGTACAACATGAAGTTTGTTGAGCAGGCAGGACTGGTCAAGTTCGACTTCCTTGGTCTGACCACATTAACCATCCTGAAGCGTGGTCTGGATTTCCTTAAAGAACAAGGAATTATAGTCGATCTCTCACGTATCCCGTTAGACGATAAAAAGACTTTTGAAATGCTCGCGAAGGGAGACACGGCTGGTGTCTTCCAGTTTGAAGGCGCGGGCATGCGCGATATGCTCAAACAGATGGCCGCCAGCCGTCTGGAAGATCTGATTGCCGGTGTGTCGTTGTATCGACCGGGGCCGATGGCCAACATTCCGGACTATTGTCGGCGTAAACATGGCGAAGCATGGGAGCCGCCTCACGAAGAAATTCGGGATATTCTGGAAGAGACCTATGGGATCATGGTCTACCAGGAACAGGTTATGCAGATCGCTCAGAAGATGGCGGGCTACAGCCTTGGTGGTGCTGACCTTCTGAGACGCGCCATGGGCAAGAAGATTGCGTCTGAAATGGAGAAGCAACGCGAGATCTTCACTGATGGCGCTACGGCCCGAGGAATTCCAAAAGATAAAGCCGTAGAAGTCTTTGATCTTATGGCTCGTTTTGCGGACTATGGCTTTAACAAGTCACATGCAGCTGCCTATGCTCTGGTTTCGTATCAAACGGCTTGGATGAAAGCGAACCATCCAGTCGCATTCCTTGCTGGCTGTATGTCTCTGGCGCGGGAAAAGACGGATAAACTCGCTGCGCTTTGTCAGGAAGCAAAGCGTATGAAAATTTCGGTACTTCCCGTTGATATCAATTGCTCAATGGCGGATTTCTCCATTGAGACACTGGAGGACGGGCGTCAGGGCATTCGTTATGCGCTTTCAGCCATCAAGCGCGTCGGGACTGCCGCCATGGAGGCGGTGGTGGCAGTTCGCGGGGACCGTCCTTTCAAGGATCTAACAGATTTTGCAGAGCGATGTGACCCTAAAAGCATCAACAAAATCCAGATAGAAAATCTCGCAAAATCAGGAGCTTTTGATAGTCTTCTTAAAGACCGTCACACCGTATTCGCGAGTGCGGACATTCTCATCCGCCGGGCGCAAGCGAGAGCGCAGGAACAGCAGGTTGGTCAGACGGGTCTGTTTGGCGGGAGCGGACAGGAGCGGGAAATTCTCCGTCTGAATGAAGGACGCCCGTGGCCGGACTTCGAACGTCTCTCGCTGGAAGCGTCTGCTATTGGTTTCCATATGAGCGCCCATCCTCTGGATGCATACCGCACGGTCCTTAGACGCCTTGGGGTCACGCCGTCGAACGCACTGGAAAATGCTGCAAAAACAGGGAGTACCCGCGTCAAAATCGCTGGATGCGTCGTGGATAAGAAAGAGCGTCCTACCCGAACTGGTAAGAAAATGGCGTGGGTCAATCTCTCGGATAGTGGTGGTGGTTGTGAAGTTACGCTCTTTGCTGAGACATTGATTTCCTGCCGAGATCTTCTGGTCGCAGGGCAAGCTATTCTTGTGCAGGCTGAACTCAAACTGGACGGGGACGCTCTGCGGATTACGGCCCAGAGCGTCATGGATCTGGAGGTCGCGGCTGCTGCTGAGCGGTCTGAAATGCGTGTGTGGCTTCGCCAGTCATCCGCTTTGCCCAGTCTTTCCGAAATGCTTGAAGAAATGCGTGGCGGACATGGGCGTGTCGTACTGCTTCCATCTCTGGAAGAGACGCAGGATGTGGAAATCCTTCTGCCCGGGACATATCGCGTGACGCCTCGGTTGGCGGAGCGGATGCGCACCATTCGTGGCGTAGAGAAGGCTGAACAACGATAAACCAGAGAAAATTCTTGCAATAAGGGCGCGTATCAGCCATATCGCGCTCGTCCGTTTTCTTCCCTTCAAGGAGGTTGGCGGACAATCCGCACGCATGACCATGAGGTTTTCTGGTGTTCCGCAAGGGACGTCGTCATGCGGAGGTCTAACCAGATGCTAGGAATTTGAATCATGGCAATGCCAGAATTCACCATGCGCCAGCTCCTTGAAGCCGGCGTTCACTTCGGTCACCACACCCGCCGTTGGAACCCTGCAATGGCGCCGTACCTGTTTGGTATTCGCAATCAGGTCCACATTATCGATCTGCAGCAGACCGTTCCCCTGCTGGACCGCGCCCTGAAGCTGGTCCGCGAGACGGTTGCAAACGGTGGTCGCGTTCTTTTCGTTGGAACGAAACGCGCTGCTGCTGAGCATGTTGCTGAAGCTGCCCAGCGTTGCGGCCAGTACTATGTGAACCACCGCTGGCTCGGCGGCATGCTGACGAACTGGAAGACCATCACGGGTTCCATCAAGCGTCTGCGCCAGATTGACGACATGCTGTCCGGTGACACGGCTGGCCTGACGAAGAAGGAAGTTCTCGACATCACCCGTGACCGTGAGAAGCTCGAGCGCTCCCTCGGCGGTATCAAGGAAATGGGCGGCCTGCCTGACCTGATTTTCGTGATCGATACGAACAAGGAAAAGCTGGCTGTTGAAGAAGCCAACAAGCTCGGCATTCCGGTCATCGGCATTCTGGACAGCAACTCCAACCCGGCCGGTGTCACGTACCCGATCCCGGGCAACGACGACGCTATCCGCGCCATCACCCTGTACTGTGACCTGATTTCTGGCGCAGTTCTGGACGGCATTTCTGCTGAGCTGGCTGCTTCCGGCCACGATATCGGCGCTGAAGAAGAGCTTCCGGCTGAGACTGCAGTTCTTGAAGCTGCCGTCGCCGAAGGTGAGCAGGCTCCAGCCGCTAACTGAGACAGCGTGCCGTGTTCTCTCTGATGGCACGGCAACTGAAAAACATGCATGCGGTCGGGCGTTTACGCTCGGCCGCATGATCTTTTCGAGGGATAAGAGAACATGGCAGAGATCACCGCAGCCCTGGTTCGCGAGCTACGCGAAAGCACCGGCGCAGGCATGATGGATTGCAAGAAGGCTCTGACTGAAGCCTCTGGCGACATGGAAGCCGCCATCGACTGGCTGCGCACGAAGGGCCTGTCCCAGGCTGCCAAGAAGTCTGGCCGTACCACGGCAGAAGGTCTGGTTGGCGTTGTTTCCGGCCCGAACCGTGCCGCTATGGTTGAAGTCAATGCCGAGACGGACTTTGTTGGCCGTAACGAAGCATTCCAGGCTTTCGTTGAGCAGGTTGCGCAGGTTGCTCTGGAAGTTGGTGATGACCTGGAAACCATCAAGGCTTCCAAGGTTCCGTCTGGCCGTACGGTTGCAGACGAACTGACGCACCTGATCGCCACGATCGGTGAAAACATGTCCATCCGTCGCGCTAAGGTTCTGTCCGTAGAGACCGGCGTTGTCGCAAGCTACGTGCACAGTGCACTGCGTCCGGGCATTGGCAAGATCGGCGTTCTGGCTGCTCTTGAAGCACCGTCCGAGAGCGAAGCTATTCTGACGCTCGGCCGCCAGATTGGTATGCACGTTGCTGCAACCCGTCCGGCTGCTCTGGACGTTGCAAGCGTTGATCCGGAATCTCTGGAGCGTGAGCGCGCTGTTCTGATCGAGCAGGCTCGTGAGTCCGGCAAGCCGGAAGCCATCATCGAAAAGATGGTCGAAGGTCGTGTCCGCAAGTTCTACGAAGAAGTTGTTCTTCTTGAGCAGGTCTGGGTGCTGGACGGCGAAAGCCGCGTGTCCAAGGTCGTTGAGAAGGCTGGCGCGAAGCTGATTGGTTTCGAGCGCTTCCAGCTTGGCGAAGGCATCGAAAAGGAAGAAAACGACTTCGCTGCTGAAGTGGCTGCTGCTGCTGGCACGAAGTAAGATCTTTCTTTTTCCGGCTGATGGGCTTGCCTGTTCAGTTGGATACGAGAGACTGGAAACTCCCGCATGGTCATCGTGCGGGAGTTTTTCTGTTTTGAGGGGCTGTGGGGCTGCTTTGCAATGATGGAATGGGAAGCCGCTGCGCTTGTTCTCTCCGTTCGACCCTACGGCGAAGGCAGTGCACTTGTTCACCTGTTGAGCGAAGAGCACGGTGTTTCGCATGGAATGGTCCGTGGTGGTGGTTCACGGAAACAGGCCCCACTTTGGCAAACCGGTAATCTTGTTATGGCCAGATGGCGCGCCCGGTTGTCTGATCAGCTTGGAGGTGTGACTGCCGAGCCAGTGCAAAGTGTGGGAGCCAGATTGCTGGACTTGCCGTTGCAACTGGCGATGGTCAGTAGTGCGTGTGCCCTCGCTGACGGGGCGCTCCCACAGGGTGAGCCTCATCCTGAGCTTTTCATGCGCTTGATCCGTCTACTTACATTGATTGCTGTTGCTCCCGAGCCGCCTCCCATGGCGGCCTATATTCGCTGGGAACGTGAACTGCTCGGTGGCCTTGGGTACGGTCTGGATCTTTCGACCTGTGCAGTTACGGAGACGACTGAAGATCTAGATTTTGTCTCTCCACGATCTGGCCGGGCTGTCAGCGTTGCGGGAGCAGGAGAATGGCGGGACCGTCTATTGCCGCTTCCGGCCTTCCTCCGACATGACGAAGAAGAAGGCCTGCCTGACGAATGGCTACAGGGAATGACCCTGACAGGTCATTTCCTGGCACGCTGGGTTTTTGGCGTCCGGCATCAACCATTGCCTGCAGCCCGCGAAAGGCTTTTCGAACGTGTCCGTAAATTGACAGAGCCAAACGAGTTGCAGAGTGATGCGGTCAGTATTGCACCTGAACCGGACCTGGACGAAGGCCGCTGACGACATCCGGGTCCGCGCGCCAGTTCCAGACTGACCAGTCCCATCCCGGATGCTGATTAATTTCTGCGGTCATACGTTGTTCTTCATTCGCAGAGACATGGTGGCCGGACTGATAAGCGTGGTAAGCTGACATATTGCCCATATAGACGCACCCGCAGGCTGTCGGATCCGCATAGAGCAGGACCGGAATATTGCCTTGCATGCGGTACGTCATGGTGTTGGCAGGAAGCAGGTTCATCATTTGCCAGCGGGCTGTTGTATCGGCTGGATGGGCGACAAAGCCGCTGCGAGCCAGTGTATCTTCCTCATGGAGGATGGGCCGGTAGGGTGAACAGGCCGAAAGAAGAACGAGGGCGGCGCTGGACAGAAGCGGGCGCCAGTGTCTAATTCCTGCGGAGAAAAGGGGAAGTGCATGGGCGTTGATCTGGCGGGTCATATTGAGGATACCAAGCTCGCGGAGGCTCTGAGCGAGCGATATATTGCGTATGCGATGTCGACGATCATGTCGCGGTCCCTTCCGGATGTGCGTGATGGTCTCAAGCCGGTGCACCGGCGCCTCCTCTATGCGATGCAGCAGCTACGCCTTGATCCCACATCAGGGTTTAAAAAGTGTGCACGTGTCGTCGGTGACGTGATCGGTAAGTTTCATCCGCATGGTGATGCGTCCGTTTACGAAGCGCTGGTGCGTCTGGCGCAGGATTTTGCCGTCCGTTATCCGTTGGTGGAGGGGCAGGGTAACTTTGGTTCCATCGACGGTGATGGCGCGGCTGCCATGCGATATACGGAAAGCCGCCTGACGGAGATTGCCCAGACGCTGCTGGATGGCATCAACGATGATGCTGTCGATTTCCGGCCGACCTACGACAACGAAGATCACGAACCGATCGTGCTGCCTGGGACGTTCCCGAACCTCTTGGCCAATGGCTCCGCGGGTATTGCGGTGGGCATGGCGACAAGCATTCCGCCTCACAATGCTGGTGAAATCTGCCGAGCTGCAAAGCTGCTGATTGAGAAGCCTGAAGCAACGGTTGCGGAACTCGTCGATTACATTCCAGGCCCTGACTTCCCGACGGGCGGCATTCTGGTGGAAGATCGGGATTCGATTATCCGGTCTTACGAAACTGGGCGAGGCAGTTTCCGGACACGGGCGCGCTGGGAAGTTGAACAGGGACGTTTTGGTACGTGGTGCATTGTCGTCACTGAAATTCCCTATCAGGTGCAGAAATCCCGGCTGATCGAACAGATTGCCGAGTTGATGGAGCAGCGTAAGCTGCCCTTGCTCGGAGATGTCCGGGATGAAAGCACCATGGAAATTCGTCTGGTGCTGGAGCCCAAGACCAAGGGATGTGATCCTGAGGTCCTGATGGAGACGATGTTCCGCAACACGGCACTTGAAAGCCGGTTCAGTTTGAACATGAATGTTCTGGGCGGGGATCGTGTACCGGGTGTTCTGTCGATCAAGCAGGTCATTCAGGCTTGGCTCGCACATGTGCATGAAGTGCTGGTTCGACGTTCCAACCATCGTCTTGCGGCGGTCCTGCGCCGACTGGAAATTCTTGACGGCTTTCTCGCGGTCTATCTGAATCTTGATGAGGTCATCCGCATCATTAGAGAAGAAGATGAGCCCAAGGTCTGCCTTATGAAGACCTTTACTTTGACGGATATTCAGGCGGAAGCCGTGCTGAATATGCGCCTGCGTTCTTTGCGGCGCCTGGAAGAGATGGAAATCCGTAAAGAACGTGATGCACTGGCGGATGAGCGGAAATCTCTTGAAACCCTTCTGGGTTCTGAAAAGCGGCGCTGGACACGGATCGGCAAAGATCTGGACGCCACGATCAAGAAATTCGGCAGTGGCCCACTAGGTGATCGCCGGACAACAATTGCTGAACCGCCCAAAGCCATCGATATTTCAGCGGCTCTGGAGGTTGATCGTGAGCCTCTGACAATTCTGCTGTCCAGCGAAGGCTGGATACGGGCCATGAAAGGCCATGGATTGGACCCGGAAGGCCATCGCTTCAAGGAAGGTGATTCGCCGGGACTGATGGCGGAATGTCAGAGCACAGACCGGGTCTGCCTGATCGCCAGCGGAGGAAAGGCGTTCACACTCAAAGCTGCGGATCTGCCCCGTGGACGTGGTTTTGGTCAGCCGGTGCGGACGCTGATGGACATTGCGCAGGAAGAGCGCATCGTTGCCATGTTCCCTGTGACGGAGGATGGCAAGCGCCTGATCGCCTCCGAAAGTGGGCGTGGCATGATTGTGTCTGAAGCTGGGATTGTTGCCGAGAAGCGGACCGGCAAGCAGGTTTTTAACGTCAAGGATGGGGAAAGCGTTTTTGCCTGTATTCCGGCAGTTGGAACGCATGTTCTGGCGGTCGGGCATAACAAGCGCGTTCTTATTTTCCCAATGGAACAGGTTCCTGAGATGACGCGTGGGTCAGGCGTGTCTCTTCAGAAGCTGGGCGAGAGCACATTGCGGGATCTCAGGGCCTTTACGCTTGAGGAAGGCCTTCTGTGGCAGCCAGGGCAACGTGTACGACCGGCAGCCGACCTTGCGCCGCTTGAGGGGCGCCGGGGAGCGGTTGGTCGTGCCGCGCCGCAATGGATCCTGCGTAAACCAAGCTGACGTCAGACCGAGGTGGTTAGTGTTTCCCAGTGGCCACCCTGAAAAATTTCGGCAGGTTTGAAGGTGGCTTTATAAGCCATCTTACGGCTGCCGGGAACGTAATAGCCTAGATAAAGGTGAAGGCTTCCACGCCGTTTGGTCATGTCGATTAGTGTCAGGATTGAAAAGGTTCCCCAGGAGGCCGTCGGGCTGGATGTATCGTAGAACGTATAAACTGCGGACAGGCCGTCAGACATAATATCCACGAGGCTGACGCAGACGAGTTGGCCTTCCAGAGTTCGAAATTCTACGACAACCGTTTCCACGGGCGTGTTGGAAATCAGTTCGACGTAGTCCTGCCAAGACATATGCGCCATATCGCCATCTGTATGGCGACTTTCCTGATAAGCCTGGAACAGGGCAAACTGCTCCTGCGTTGGCACCGGCGGTATGATGACAGCATTGGTAGTTTCGTGATGCTTCCAGACGCGCTTTTGCGCACGCGAAGGCGTGAAGAGTCCCACAGGAAGGCGTAGGGGCTTGCAGGCCCGGCAGTCGATGCAGACCGGTGCATAGGCAATTGTGTGGCTGCGCCGGAAGCCCGCCTGAGACAGACGGTCATGCAATGCCGAAGCATTCGGGCCGGAAAGATCAGTCAGAACCTTGCGCTCCATGCGATCAGGCAGGTACGGGCATGGTGCTGGCTCGGTTGTGTAGAAGAGCTGTGGGCGGTGTTGCACAGGGCCGCTCCTCCAATGGAAAACCAGATGCGTTCTTTAGCCTAGCCCAGACAGGACGCTGGCGCATCCATCATCTTTGCGGGAAGAGTATAGCCTCGGCCTGATTGGGAGTTTTATGAGGCACTGGACTATTCTGGGTTGTGTTCTGACGTTTCTCCGCTGGGCGCTTCCTATTCTCGTTACGCTCCATGCGTTACGGCACAAACGGAATACCTCTGCCTGTGCCGGATGGATTGGCGTGTGCTGGGTCGGGCCGTTTGTCGGGACGGCGCTTTATCTGATGTTCGGCATCAACCGAGTGCATCGCCGGGCCCGGAAGATGATCGATCATCATTCCTGGGAAGGACGGGAACTGCTCGCCAAATACCGGCAAGTGATGGATGGTCATCTGGCGCCATTGGCGAAGATGCTCGGGCGACTGACAGAGCGGCCGCTGATGGGAGGGAACTCCGTCAAGGTGTTGCATGATGGGGATAATGCCTATCCCGTCATGATCGAAGCCATCAATCAGGCGCAGACGTCGATCGTGCTGTGCTCTTACATTTTCCGGGCCGACAGGATCGGAGAAATGTTTGCGGAAGCTCTGGTGGAAGCACACAGACGGGGCGTCGCGGTTCGTGTTCTGGTCGATGGAATCGGAAGTGGATATTTCAGGTGTGCGATTGAACGCCGCCTGCGACGGGACGGCGTGAAGTGTTCGCGGTTCATGCATTCTGTGTGGCCGTGGCGCATGCCGTTCATCAACCTCCGCAATCACCGTAAAATTCTGGTGGTGGATGGTCGTCTAGGTTTCATGGGTGGCCTGAATATCGGTGAGGAGAATATGCTTCGTCTTCGCACCAAACTGCCGGTGGCCGACACGCATTTCCAGTTGCGTGGCCCGATTGTGCATCAGCTTTCCGTAGCATTCGCCTGGGATTGGTCTTTTACAACCGGAGAAGAGCTTCGTGGGGAGCCGTATCTGCCTGAGCCGGTTCCGGTTGGTGATGTACCCATGCGGATTGTTACGTCTGGGCCGGATGCGGATCTGGAGAAGATCGAGTACGGAATGCTTCAGGCCATCACGTTGGCAAAGACGCATGTTCGCCTCATGACACCATATTTTCTACCAGACGATCGATTTTCAGCCGCACTAAATTTGGCCGCTCTACGAGGCGTAGTGATTGACGTTGTCGTGCCCAGGAGCAGCAACCATGCCATCATTGATTATGCACGAGATGCCAACCTGAGGCCGTTTCTGGATGCTGGATGCCGCGTATGGATGGCCGATCCGCCTTTCAACCATTCCAAGCTTATGGTTGTGGACGATGAATGGAGCTTTGTTGGCAGCACTAATCTGGATGTACGGTCTCTGCGGTTGAATTTCGAAATCAATCTGGAGATTTACGATACGGGGGTCGCGCGCGACCTGTCTGCGTTCATGGATAGTCATCGGAAAAACCGCCTGACCCATCATGATATTGATCGGACGCCTTATCTAATCCAGATTCGCAATTTGGCGCTCCGGCTTTTTCTTCCTTACCTGTAACCGTCAGGGATTGAGGCGCAGCGTCACCGAGATGGGCCGGTGATCAGAGCCAAAGCGTGGCAGGGCCTTCGCCTCAAGACGGTTCACGCCACGCACGAGGCATCGGTCCAGTCGCAAGGGAAGGCGATCCAGCATGCGGTGTGTTTTTTCACGAGGGCCAACATCGTGAAAGCCGGGCAGGAGCACTGGGCCAACAAGATTGAAGTCCCCCATGATGACGGCACGCCGGTGCATGTTGGCTGTCAGACTGCGTAATTGCCTGCGGTTCAGGATCTGACCGTGCGACAGATGAACGTTGGCGAGAGAGAAATTTCCAAAGTCGAGGATCTGCGCCGTACGCTTGACCATCAGGCCACGCGGTAGATGGCAGAAGGATGGAGGCTGCGTGAAAGGCAGACGGCTCCAGCAGGCTGTGCCGTGTGGGCGGCCGGGAAGAGGGATACGATCGTAATATCCTCCCAGAATTTCTGGCAGGACATCGACGGGTTCCTGAGCTTCCTGCATCAGGACGACGTCTGGATTTTCCGCACGAATAACTGTCAGGATGTCTTCGAGCGATGCGCCATCCCAGCGCAGAAGGTTCCAGCTCAGAACGCGAAACGGTGAGCCAGACGTAAGGGATGCCGTCACTTGGGAGACTCCGAAATATAAAGAGGGCCTGATTGGGGCCTGTGTGGGCCAGCAGCGAACTCACTTGTCAGGGTGTAGCCAATGGCCAAAAGGACAGGCCCGAGAAAAATCCCTAGTCCGCCAAAGGCTACCACGCCGCCCAGAACTCCCAGAACGGTCAGGAGATAGGGGAGTTGTGCACCTCGTGAAATGAAAATCGGGCGGATCAGGTGGTCTGCGCCTGAAATGACGATGACGCCATAAGCCGCCAGAAAGAGGCCGTGTCCGACGTGATGGGTCATAGCCAGCCAGATGGCCGCTGGAATCCAGATCAACGGGGCGCCAATGGGAAAGACAGCCACGAAAGCTGCGATACCCGCCAGGAGAACGGGCGATGGGACACCTGCGATCATAAGGCCAATCCCGGTCAGGACGCCTTGAATGATGGCCGTGCCGAGCACGCCGTACACAGTGCCACGAATGGTCCGACCAATGACATTGATGAGTCGTGGTGTAGCGCGTGGGCCAGCAATGCGAGCGATGAGGGCCGTAATGGTCATGCCGAGGGCGTCGCCGTTCAACCAGAGGAAGAATGCGACGAACAGCGCCATGACCAGCTCAACGAGACCGCTAGCCAGTTTTACAAGAACGGCAAGCGTGAAATGAGCGATCTGCCCGAAGTAAGGACGCAGCATCTCCGTGGCGGCACCGACGTCATGCGTCAGATGATACCAACCTTCGACCAGGTGTGGGCCAGCCATAGGGATGCGCCCCATCCATGCTGGGGGTGGGCCAGCTGAGGCGGCTTTGAGAAGCAGCGTGTCCAGGCTGGCGATGGTTGCTGGAATATCGCTGATTCCGGCAGATGTCAGAACGGACAAAGGCACGATAATGGTCACGGCGCTGAGCATCATCATAGTGAGTGCAGCGAGAGCCGGACGAATATGGCGTCGCAGCCACCGATAGATGGGCCAACTCGCAAAAGTCAGGATTGCCGCCCAGAGGATAGCCGAAAGGAATGGCCAGAGGATGATTCCACATCCATAGGCAATTCCGACAAGGACGAAGCCAAGAATGATCCGTTCGGTCTTCATGCAATGGTTTTCCGGACGGTCAGGGGCTTCAAGGCTGGGACCTGCATGTTCATGACTGGACACTGTGCCACGCTCTGGCGTTCTGCGCATCCCTCGACCTATGGTGGATCCATGACGAACTCCCCCCTTATCACCGCAAAAGACCTCCTTTCTGTTGGGACGGCATATGTTCCGCTCGACGCCAGTGTTCTTCTGCCGGGTCAGAAGGGCGATCTGGACGCAGCTTTTCTTGAACGTCGCCTGCCAAATGCGCGCCGATTCGACATTGATGTTTTTGCTGATCCGGATAGTCCGCTCCCACATACGGTGCCGGGTGCAGCCCGGTTCTCCCGTCTCATGGGTGAACTGGGGCTGAGTGAAGAGACACCTCTTGTCTTCTATGACGGCAAAGGAAGCGTTGGAGCCTGCCGAGGGTGGTGGTTGGCCCGTCTTTTTGGGCATCAGAATGTAAAGATTCTGGATGGCGGACTGGCAGCCTGGGAAATTGCCGGCGGCGCATTGGAACATGGTGCCCCGGCGCCGACACAGCCAGTGTCCTACAGGACGCGTCCACAATACCGGTTACTCGCTGGAAGCGCCGACATTCTGAACGCTGACTCGCGGACTATCGTGCTGGATGCGCGGAGCCATGCCCGTTTCACAGCGTCTGTGCCAGAACCTCGCCCTGGTGTCCGAGGAGGTCATATGCCGGGAGCTCTCAGCCTCGACTGGACGCAGCTTGTGGATGAGGCCGGTCATTTTCTGCCCGTTGAGTCTCTGCAAGATCTGTTTGCTCCGGTCGCTGGGCGGCGGGTGATTACCAGTTGCGGGTCGGGTTTGACGGCGGCAACGCTCTTGGCTGGTCTGGCAATCGCTGGGCTGCCAGATGGCGCGTTATATGATGGGTCCTGGGCTGAATGGGGCAGCGATCCACAGGCACCAATCGTGACCGGAGAAGAATAAAACATGAGCGACCTTGAAACGAAGGTGAGTGCGGGCTGGAACCGTCTGGCGTCAACGCTGGTGCAAGGTGGCCGGGCCGATGTCAGGGAGAGCGGCACGCTTGTGAACCTTCCTGTCACACGGGGCTCGACAGTTCTTTTCCCAAGTCTTGAAGCCATGAACCGGATGGATGGTCGAAGCCATTCGCATAAGGCCGTATATGGCGCCATGGGGACGCCCGTTCAGCATGAGCTGGAAAAGCTCCTGTCGCTCATTGAGGGGGGAACGCATACGCAGGTCGTCAATTCTGGCCTGAGTGCCTGCACGACGCCGCTTCTGGCATTTCTGGGGCAGGGCGATCACCTCCTGCTTCCCGATTCGGTTTATGGTCCGACACGTCGTTTCGCAGATACGATGCTCAAGCGCATGGGCATCAGCACAACCTATTATGCTCCCATGGCGACACGCGCAGAGATTGAGGCGCTGATCCGAGCCGAGACCCGGATTATTCTGGCGGAGAGCCCGGGAAGCCATACATTCGAGGTGCAGGATGTACCGATGCTGGCGGATGTCGCTCATCAGGCGGACGCATTGCTGTTTCTGGACAATACCTGGGGCATTGGCGTGTTTCAGCCGTTTGAACATGGCGTGGACGTGTCCATTCAGGCTCTGACGAAATATCCCGGCGGCCACTCTGACGTCATTATCGGGTCCATTACGGTTAATGATGAGACACACTGGAAAACCTTGCGTGACGCATCCATCCAGTTAGGTCAGTGCGCAAGCCCGGATGACTGCTGGCTCACCTTGCGTGGCCTGCGAACCATGGGAGTGCGCCTCACGCATCAGTCGCGTTCGGCTCTTGAGATTGCACAGTGGCTAAAGACGCGCCCGGAAGTTGCCCGGGTTCTGCACCCCGCTCTGCAAGACTGCCCCGGGCATGAATTCTGGAAGCGCGATTTTACGGGGGCTTGCGGTTTGTTCGGTGTTGAACTGCAACCGGATATCAGTGTCGAGGCTGCGGAACGCATGATTGATGGTCTGAGCATGTTTGGGATCGGTGCCTCTTGGGGCGGTTACGAGAGCCTTGTTCTTCCGACCACAGGCCATGTCCGCCGTGTGACCGAGGCTGGGGCTCCAAAGGCCGCGACGTTCCGTCTGCATATCGGTCTTGAAAGTGTAGATGATCTCAAGGCAGATCTGGCGCGGGGCTTGGACGGTTTGCGGCAGGTCGATCAGTAATGCCACGCAAGGAATGGATGATCTGGTGGGTCATGGTCTGCGGGTATGTCTTGATGACTGCGACCCTGCTTTATGGCGTCTGGCTGTTTGGAACGGCGTTTTTCCTGAGGATTAATTTCTGGATCACGCTGTTCATCATGGCCGCAATGATCCCATCTTTTCTGGATCTGAAGCGGCGTAAGAACGGATTAACGCCGCCGAAATCCTAACGCTTCCGCTACATGGTGGCGCTGGATCTGCTGCGTTCCTTCCAGATCAGCGATCGTTCGGGAGACGCGCATCAGGCGTGTCAGGCCGCGATTTGAAAGGCGCAGTTTTTCGGCAGCCTGTTCAGCCAGGGACCTCGCATCATCGTCCATGACAAACAGGTCTGGCGAGGCCTGAGCATTGCACACGTTCTGACGGGTAATCTGTCGATCGCGTGCTTTTTCAACACGGGCACGGACGGTTGCACTGTCTTCACCCCGAGGCGAACGACTGATCTCGATAGGCGAGAGCGGGTCAATCTGCACGCAGAGATCCATGCGATCCATCATCGGACCTGAGATCTTTGCGCTGTAATCTTCTCCGCATCGAGGGGCCTTGCGACAACTCCGGTCAGGGTCTCCCAGATATCCGCAGCGGCAGGGATTCATGGCCGCGATGAACTGAAAACGGGCTGGGTAGGTTGTGTGCTGGGCAGCGCGGGCGATCGAAATTGAGCCGGTCTCGATAGGTTGTCGGAGAGCTTCCAGACATGACCGCGAGAATTCTGGCAATTCATCCAGGAAAAGCACACCATTATGGGCAAGGCTGACTTCGCCGGGTCGTGCTTTGGCCCCGCCACCGACCATCGCAGGCAAACTGGCACTGTGATGAGGCGCACGATACGGCGGCCGGATTGTCAGGCGACCGTCTTTCAAGAGCCCTGACACACTGTGAATCCGGCTTGTTTCCAGCATTTCCTCAGTCGTGAGATCCGGCAAAATACCGGGCAACCTGCATGCGAGCATGGATTTTCCAGCACCTGGTGGTCCGCTCATAAGAACGGAATGTCCGCCAGCGGCGGCAATTTCCAGTGCTCGACGCCCAAGAGCCATGCCCTTTACGTCAGCGAGGTCAGGGCCATAATCCGGGGTGTATCCTTCTGCCGCGGGAACAGGCGTTAAAACCTGTTCGCCACGGAAATGAGACACAACGCCGAGCAGGGTGTCTGGCGCCAGAATGTCTTGGTCTGGATTGCCCCAGCGAGCCTCTCTTCCCTGCAGCGCCGGGCAGATTAACCCTAGAGAATGTGCTGCAGCGCCAAGTGCTGCGGATAAAACACCGTTGACCGGGTTGATCCGTCCATCCAGCGAAAGCTCCCCAACGGCCGCATAGGCAGAGACAGCCTCGAACGGCAGAATTCCCATGGCGACCAAAAGCCCGAGCGCGATGGGAAGGTCAAAATGTGCACCTTCCTTGGCGAGGTCTGCGGGGACGAGATTGACCAGAATACGTTTTGGAGGAAGGGCCAGGCCCATGGCCGTCAGGGCAGCACGGACACGCTCGCGTGCTTCGCCGACTGATTTGTCCGCCATGCCGACCAGCAGAAACGCTGGAAGCCCTGTCGAAACCTGAACTTCAACTGTAACCGGAACAGCTTCGATGCCAGCAAAGGCAAAGCTTTGGATACGGGCGAGGGTAGGAGTGTTCTGGCCAGATGTCGTCATGAAACGAGATCTTAGCCAGAACATATTACTGGATGGTTAACGCTGGTAAATCAGGCGCGCACGAAGCGTTCCATCAAGGGCGCGGAGACCGTCCAGAAGGTGCTGGTCCATGTCCGGTCCAGCAGATTCGGCTTCCACAACGACGTAACCAACTTCACCGTCCGTCTGAAGATACTGCGCTGTCACGTTGCAGTTCTCGGCCGCGAACAACTCATTGATCTGACGCATGATGCCGGGGCGATTGGCATGAACGTGCATGAAACGCGTGCCACGAGGGCGTTCTGGAAGCTGTACGCTTGGAAAATTCACGGCACCGATGGTGGAGCCCACGTCAGAGTAGTCCACAAGCTTGCGGGCGACTTCAACGCCAATCCGCTCCTGTGCTTCCATGGTGGAGCCGCCGATATGCGGGGTGAGGATGACGTTCTCCAGGCCCTGAAGCGGAGAAACAAAACGCTCCCCTGCAATCTTGGGCTCGACTGGGAACACATCCACGCCAGCGCCCATGAGATGGCCGTCCTTGAGGGCTGCGGCCAGAGCTTCAAGGTCAACAACACTACCGCGAGCGTTGTTGAGAAGAATCGAGTTGGGCTTCATGGCCCGGATCTCGGCTTCTCCGATCAGGAGGTCTGTGTCCGGTGTCTGGGGAACGTGCAGTGTGACGATATCGGACTTGGCAAGAAGGTCCTTGAGCGTCGCGACTGCAACGGCATTACCGTGCGGGAGGCGGGGCATGATGTCGTAATACAGGACGCGCATGCCAAAGGCTTCAGCCAGAACGGAAAGCTGTGAACCGATGGAACCGTAACCCACGATACCGAGCGTCTTACCACGGACTTCCCAAGCATTAATGGCGGATTTGTCCCAGCCACCCTGGTGGCACTGTTCAGAACGGGATGGAATGCGGCGCATCAGCATGACCACTTCACCCATCACCAGTTCGGCGACAGAGCGCGTGTTGCTGTAAGGCGCGTTGAAGACCGGAATACCGGCCATGCGGGCGGCGGTCAGATCGACCTGATTTGTCCCGATGCAGAAGCAGCCGATGGCCATCAGCCGATCCGCAGATTCAATAACTTCGCGCGTCAACTGCGTCCGGCTGCGAATACCCACCATGTGCACGCCTTGCAGTGCTTCCTTGAGGGCATCGCCTTCAAGAGCGCCTTTCAGACGCGTAACCTCTGCATAACCCTGCACATTAAAATGCTCGACAGCACTCTCATGGATGCCTTCAAGCAGGAGGATGCGGATCTTGTTCTTGGGGAGAGAGAAGTGCGTTTCCATATTTCCATCCCGGTCCTGAACCGGAAGGCTCCGGCTCTCATTCCAACCTGTCCCGGCCCATGATCACCGGGGCGTCATGCCTAGCCCATCGTTCCCGGATGGGAAAGGTGGTTCACGATGTCTGTGAGCAGGGCAGGGTTGCCGCACGCCAGAACTGTTCCATCACTTTCGAGCGTAAGAGGGTTGCCCTGCCAGTCCGTGATGCTGCCGCCTGCGCCTTCAATGACCGGAACAAGTGCACCCCAGTCCCATGGGTTCATGGTGCATTCGGCGATTATATCGATCTGGCCAAGCGCCAGTAGTCCGTAGGCGTAACAGTCGCCGCCCCATGATGTCCGTCGGACCTGCTTCTGGAGGTTCGCAAAGCGTGGTGCGTGATCGGGTGTCATGATTTCCGGGGATGTGCAGGACAGTTCTGCCTGCCCAAGAACCGGGCATACGCGTGTGCCAATCTGACCGGGCAGTCGGGCGGACACAAAGCGTGTCCGCTGCCCGGCAAGGCCTATCCACCGCTCGCCCGTCAGAGGTTGGTCAATCAACCCAAGAACAGGGCGACCCTTATGAAAAAGCGAAATAAGGGTTCCGAAGGTTGGGCGGCCGGTCAGGAACGCGCGTGTTCCATCAATCGGGTCCAGCACCCAGAGCCAGTCTCCTTCGTAACCGCTCATTCCGCTTTCTTCGCCCAGGATAGCGTGTTCTGGCAGAGCGTCTTCCAGAATGGACCGCATAACTTTTTCAGCAGCACGATCTGCAACAGTGACCGGGCTGTCATCAGACTTGGCATCAGCCTGTAGCGACGTGCGGAAATGGGGGATGACTGTCTCGCGGGCAGCGTCTGCACAGGCTTCGGCGACTAAAAGCGCCTTTTCCAGAACTGTTTCGCTCATATTTTCTTTCAATTCCTGCCAGAAAGCCGTGTGTGAGATTGACGCCCGATCAGGCGGGCGGCATCAGAAGGGCCATGCGTCCGATCATCGTCATTCCCTCCAGACTTGCCTCGACCCGCCTCCCACGCAAGCCCCTTGCAGACATTGGCGGTCTTCCCATGATTGTCCGCGTTGCGAAACGGGCTCTGGAAGCAAAGATCGGACCAGTGGTTGTTGCTGCGGGCGATCAGGACATTCTCGATGCCATTAGTGGACTGGAAGGCGTTCAGGGTGTCCTGACCGACTCGTCTCTGGCCAGCGGTTCGGATCGTGTGCATGCAGCCATTCAAAAACTCGACCCGACAGGAACTTATGACGTCGTGATCAATCTGCAGGGAGACTTGCCTTTGATTGATCCGGGCAGTCTGACCGCTGTGCTCGAGCCTTTGGAAAATCCATCCTGTGATATCGGCACACTGGCCGCTCCCGTTCAGTCAGACTGGGAACGAGACGCCGAGCAGGTGGTCAAGATTGCCTGCGACTTTGGCGAGGCCACGGTGACACGGGCTCTCTATTTTTCGCGTATGCCCATTCCATGGGGCGCGGGGCAGCATTGGCATCATGTTGGCGTGTATGCTTGGCGTCGAAATGCGTTGGAGCGCTTTGTCAGTCTGCCACCGTCGGCTCTGGAGCGGTGTGAAAGTTTGGAGCAGCTGCGCGCCCTGGAAGCAGGAATGAGCATCGGGTGTGCCCGGATAGAACATGCTCCTCAAGGTGTGGATACACCAGAAGATCTGGAACGAGTGAGAGGATTGGTCTGATGCCGGTAATTGCTTTTCAGGGGCGGCCTGGCGCCTATTCAGACCTTGCATGCCGAGAGGCTCGACCAGGTTGGACAACGCTTCCCTGCGCAAGTTTTGCAGCTGCGATTGAGGCCGTGCATGTCGGTCGGGCAGATGAAGCGCTTCTGGCCTGTGAAAATTCGCTCGCCGGGCGTGTGCCTGACATTCATTCTCTGCTGCCGGATGCTGGACTGCATATCGTTGGTGAGCATTTTCAGCGTGTCGAGCACTGCCTTTTGGGAGTGCCGGGTACCGAAATCTCTGACATCCGGCGTCTTCACACGCATCCAGTTGCACTCGGGCAGGTCCGTAAGCTTATTCATGAGCTGGATCTGGAAGTCGTACCGGAGTTCGATACAGCTGGTGCTGCCGAAATGGTCGCGAAATGGGGCCGGAAAGAAGATGCTGCCATCGCTTCTTCGCTCGCAGGAGAGCTGAACGGTCTCGTCATCTTGCGGTGTAACGTTGAAGATGCGGCCCACAACACGACGCGCTTTTATCACGTGGCGCCTGTGCCAAGTTTTCCCGATTCTCAACGTAATGACACGTTGACGACGCTGCTCATGAAAGTCGGCAACAAACCCGGGGCGCTTTACGCGGCATTGGGTGGATTCTCACGTCATGGTATTAATATGACGCGAATTGAAAGTTACATGCTGAACGGCTCGTTCGCGGCGACGCAGTTTCTGATGGATGTTGAAGGACATCCAGAGCAGCCCGCATTGGCTGCCGCGTTGAAAGAGCTGGAGCATGTCAGCGATAATTTGAAGATTCTGGGTGCATACCCACGCAGTCTTGCTCGTTCCAGCGCATGACGCTGGCGGATCGGAAGAGCAGGATGGAACGCATGATGAGCAGAGGCGAGACAATGGTGGAGACGGGCATGTATCAGGGGTCGCTGACGGCTCTGATCACTCCGATGGATACGGATGGCCGTATTGATTTCGAGGTGGCGACAAAGCTTATTGAGCGCCAGATTGAAGCTGGCACCAGTGGCCTTGTGCCCGCAGGAACCACAGGTGAGAGCCCCACGCTGTCGCACGAGGAACATGGCCGCATCATTGCGCACTGCGTTGAGACATCGAACGGTCGCGTTCCTGTCATGGCCGGGGCTGGCTCAAACAGTACATCTGAAGCTGTGCAGATGGCACGCCATGCTCACTCTGTGGGCGCGAGCAGTCTTCTGGTTGTTGTTCCCTATTATAATAAGCCGACGCAGGAAGGCCTGTATCGTCATTTCATGACGATTGCTGATGCCACCCCGCTTCCGATTCACGTGTACTGCATTCCAGGTCGCTCTGTAGTGGACCTGACCCCTGAGACATTGGGACGCCTCGCTCAGCATCCCAATATTGCTGGCGTGAAGGATGCTACGGCCAATCTGGCTCGTCCCATCGCGGTCCGGCGAAACGTGAAGAAGCCGTTCAACCAGCTTTCTGGCGACGATAACACAGTGGTGTCGTTTCTTGCGGCAGGTGGTGATGGCTGCATCGGTGTGACGTCAAATGTTGTTCCTGCGCTGTGTGCAGAAATGCATAGTGCCTGGCAGGAAGGGCGAATCGAAGATGCGATCGAAATCCAGGATCGTCTCTCTCCGCTGCATGATGCCATGTTCATGGAAAGCAACCCTGGGCCGGTGAAATACGCTATGTCTCGGCTGGGTCTATGCAATGCAACGCTGCGCCTTCCGCTCGTGGAGCCTCAGGAGGCAACGCGTAAGGCTATCGATGCAGCTTTACGATCTCTCGATCTATTGGACTGAAATTTTTAATGGCCGGAAAAAAAGAGAAGAGCGGGATGATCTCTCACGGGATCGTCGCTCAGAACCGTAAAGGCCGGTTCGATTATACGATTCTGGAAACTGTAGAGGCAGGAATCGTTCTAAAAGGACCGGAGGTCAAAAGCCTCCGTTTGGGACGTTCGACCATTACCGAGGCCTATGCCGCCGAACGTGATGGAGAAATCTGGCTCTTCAATTCCTACATTCCGGAATATCAAGGGGGTGTCCTTTCCCGCTTTGAGCCCAGAGCACCTCGCAAATTGCTGCTGCACCGCAAACAGGTGGCGCACTATCTGTCAGCTGTGACGCGTGCGGGCGCATCACTTGTGCCACTGGATATTCACTTCAATGCTCGCGGAGTCGCAAAAGTGACGATTGGCTTGGGACAGGGGCGGAAGAAAGAAGACAAGCGACACGCAATCGCTGAGCGAGACTGGCAACGTGACAAGGCTCGTTTGATCCGGAACAAGGGTAAGGACTACTAATTTCCGGCGGGTCGAAACCGCTTGGAAACGAACGCTCTTAAAAACAGCCATTAAAAAAGCCGCTGTGGAAAATCCACAGCGGCTTTTTTTAAAGCTCAGCGAGATGCTGAAGCAACCGAATCAATCGATGTTGATTGCAGCAGCTTCCGGACCCTTCTGACCCTGAACAACCTTGACGTTGATCGCCTGGCCTTCGTCGAGAGTCGGGAGCTGTGAACGCTCGAGAGCGGAAGCGTGGACGAAGATGTCCTTGCCGCCGGAGTCAGGCGTGATGAAGCCGAAGCCCTTGGTGGCATTGTACCACTTCACGGTGCCGCGGATGTCCTGTGCGTCGGACAGGTCAGGAGCCGGACGGCCCGGACGTGCTGACGGGCCACCGAAGCGCGGCTGCGGAGCTGCACCGAACTGGGCGCGCGGGCGAGGAGCTTCAGCCGTGCTTTCGTCAACGGAAATGACTTCAGCAACCTGGCGACCCTTCGGACCCTGGCCAATGCGAACAACCACGGTTGCACCCGGGTTGACGCTGCTTACGCCAGCGTTGCCAAGAGCGTTGGCGTGCAGGAAAACATCGCCCGAGCCGTCAGCCAGTTCAACGAAACCGAAACCCTTTTCGGTGTTGAACCACTTAACGCGGGAGCTGATTTCTGGGCCGGAAGCGGTAACGAAGCTGCTGCCTGCGCCGCGACGAGGTGCGCCGAAGCCACCACCACCGCCGCCACCGAAGCCGCCACGATCGCCGCCGCCGAAGCCGCCACGATCGCCGCCGCCGAAGCCGCCACGGTCACCATAGGATGGCTGGGACGAATAGTCCCCGTCAAACCCGCCGCGGCGAGGTGAGTTAAAGCTGCGGTCGGTTCTGTTGTTTCTCAACGGTCTAATCCCGAGACTGGGGTGCCACGGAGGGCTTCTATCCCCTGCCATGACGTATTTCAAAAAGGTGAGAAAAGCCTCAGGCCTTCCTCTGAGGGAATCACTAGCATGGTTTTTTCCCGCACTGCCACAACGAAAGTGCGAGAAGTGCCCAACTCGCGCGGATTTTAAGATTGTCTCAGTCCACCAAGGGGCTCCGAAGGCTTTGCTTTGATGCCCAGTAATGACATAAAGACACAAATTAATAGCGTCATTACCCTGATCGTACGCGAGATGCAGAGGTGCCCATGCAGACCCGACTGACTCTTTCCTTCGGGGCCTGTGCCCTACTCGCACTGGCATCTTCGACTGCCATGGCAACGCCTTTGCAGGATCCTTACGGCACCTGGACGATTCAGGGCGAGAATGATGCCGTCTCTACTCTAAAAGGGACGTCAGATCAGTATTATACATCTGGCCTGCGCATTAACTGGACGTCAGGAACCGACAATCTTCCTGAGCCGATTGCGAATCTGAATCATTTCCTGATGGGAAATGGGATGCAGCGCATCAGCATCGGTTTGCAGCAGTTGATTTTTACGCCGCGGGAAACGCAGATGGCGCAGCCGCCGCAGGGTGATCGCCCTTACACAGGCCTGATGCTGGGGACGGTCAATCTTATTAACGATACGGATCTGTCCCGTACGGTTATGGGAATCCAGTTCGGTGTCATGGGCCCCGCAGGCCTGGGACGTCAGGTGCAGAACGGGTTCCATAATCTGATCAGCGATACACCGAACAAAGGCTGGAAGCATCAGCTTGCGAATCAGCCGGTCATGCAGATTCAGGCTGGTCGAATCTGGCGTCTGCCAGTTGCCAAGGTTTATGGCATCGGAATGGATGTCCTGCCTGCGGTTTCCGGAGCGGCAGGTGACTATCGGACATATGCAGACGCTGCTGCAACCTTCCGCATCGGTCAGGGGCTGGACAGTGACTTTGGCAACTCCACGATCGGGCCGGGGCTGGATGGTACGGATGCTTTCCGTGGAACGCGCCCTGTTGCCTGGTATTTTTATGGCGGCGTAGAGGGTCAGGCTGTCGGGTATGATGCGTCGTTGCAGGGCAACACAGTGCGCCCCAACTCGCCGCATGTTGAGAAAGTCTGGGATGTTGGCGAAATTCACGCCGGCGTTGCCGTCATGTGGCACGGCATGCGTCTCTCCTATAGCCAGAACTGGCAGACGGCTCAGTTCAAGTCTCAGAAAGCTGGCCTGTTCAACTACGGGTCGCTCAAGCTCTCCGTCAAATTCTAAGACTGAACTTTAGGGTAACGCCCACACTAAAAAGCCCGACCGCAGAAAGCGGGACGGGCTTTTTTCTTAAGTGGATTGCGACGCAGGTTTAGCCTGATCTCCGACCGGGGAGCCAAGGAGATATCCTTGAACCTCTTCGCACCCATAGGCGTCTAAAAAGGCCATCTGGGATTCAGTCTCTACACCTTTGGCACACGTCGTGATGTTCAAGGCGCGTGCAAGTGCGAGAATCGCGCACATGACTTCGTTCGCGCGATTATTTTCCCCGAGGCTGTTGATAAACCTGCGATCAAGTTTGATCTGATCCAAGGGATAGAAGCGTAGACGCTCCAGAGATGAAAAGCCGGAGCCAAAGTCATCAAGCGCAAGCCTTACACCGAGCGCGCGAACACGTGACAACTCACGGAATGTGATGTCTTCCGGCCCAAAGAAGCGAGGTTCGGACATTTCAATCTGCAGGCGTTCAGGGGCGAGACCGCTTTCCTGAAGGATTTCCTTGACCAGTTTTGAGAGGCGCTCGCTGACCAGCCAGACCGGTGAGATATTGACGCAGACCCTGTGAGGAACATCCCATTTTGCCGCCGCCATGCAAGCCGTTCTGAGACTCCAGCTATCCAGCATCTCAACAAGACCTGCTTCTTCGGCGCAACGAATGAAGAGTGCGGGCGGGACTTCGCCATAACCCGGTCTGGTCCACCGCAGAAGAGCTTCATGAGCGACGATCTGCTGGGATGCTGTGTCAACGACCGGCATCCAGTTCAGGAACAGGCCGTTCTGTTCTACGGCAACGGCCAGATCCTGTTCCAGGCTGGAGGACAGGATATGCATCCGCGTTGTTTCTTCGTCTGCGCGCCTTTCATGGCCACCGCCGAGGCGTTGGGCTTCCATGAGTGCAGCCTTGGCGCTCGTGAGAAGATCATCGACCGTATTCCCATCTTCCGGGAACATTCCCCATCCGACGGATAAAGAAAATGGCAAAGAGGAATTGGCAAGAGCAACGGGAGTTTCAGAAATCCGAAGGATGGATGTCATTAATGATCGTGTTGTTACCTGCGTATAGCCAGGTGGCGTCAGCACGATAAAATTGCCGCCGCCCATGCCGCCAAGGAATGCGCCTTGCGGCAGAAGCTTTTCAATTCTCCGAATGATCTCTTCCAGAATGATGTCGGCGACGTCCCAGCCGTAACGCTCATTAATGAAAGACAGGTGATCGAGATTGAAACGTATTAATCCAAACTTCGCCCGCCTTGTCAGGGTCGCAGTCTGCTCGATGTACCACTGCACAGATTCCATGCTTTGCATGCGGTTCGGCAGGACAGAACCTGTGTTGTAAATCGGGTTCCGTGTCAGGCTTGCGAGATCCTCAAGCGCGTCCAAAGTCTTCTGGCCTGAAAGCTCAGTCGTTTCACCGGCAATCAGGAGAAAAAGAGAAGTTGCCGTTCGCATGTGGCGATGCGCGCTGCCGATACTGATCCCTGCAACGGTTAGCCCTTGTGCGACTTGGAAGGCCTGTGATGAGGGGGTTACAGAGAGTTCAGCGAAAGGAAAATTACCCAGCGTATCGGTGAGGGGAGCGCCGACATAAGCAATTTCAAGCGGTAAGGCCTGCTTTGAAAGGGCGACTATTCCCGCTGAGGAGGCGCCGGTTAAGGAGCGCGCCAGTCTGAGCAGAGGCAGGTAACTGGCGGACGACGTCCCTTTCAGGAAAGAAGCTGCGTGCTGATCGTCACCAGTTGAGAACATACTGTAAACCCGATTATGGATAAGTCGTAAAACCGTCAAAGAACGATAAAGTTCCTTCTCGGAAGACAGATTAACAATTCTTTCTTAAAGGTCCTTTAACCAGAAATCAAAAGGCGGTCGGGCTCGGAGCGGTCAAAGAGCGTTAGCATAATTCTCAATGCTTCGCCCCGAGAACCTTTTAAAGATGGATTACGCATTAGTTCTCGTTCGCTATCTTGCTGCATTGCAGTCAAAAGGAGTGAAATTCTTGCTCCTTGAGCTAGTCGGAAGCCTGGCAGGCCTGACTGACGGTCCCCGGCAAGGTCGCCTCCGCCTCGGATTCGGTAATCCTCGTCAGCAATCATAAATCCATCGTTAGTGTCTCGTAAAAGTGTAAGTCGCCTGACGGCGGTTGGTGTTGCCAGTCCATCATGCAGTAGCAGGCAGAAGGATTTTTTCGATCCACGACCTACGCGACCTCGCAACTGGTGGAGCTGGGCCAGACCAAAACGTTCTGCCTGTTCGATCACCATGACGGAGGCGTTAGGGATATCCACACCAACTTCAATCACGGTTGTGGCAACCAGTATGCGTGTTTCGCCCTGCCGGAATGCTTCGAGGGCAGCCTGTCGAATAGCTATGTCCTGCTTGCCGTGGGCCAGCCCTACGATGTTGGGGAAGCGTTCTCCCAGCATGGCCCAACGCTCTTCTGCTGCCGCTGCGGATTGTGTTTCGCTGTTTTCAATGAGGGGGCAAACCCAAAAAACCTGAACCCCGTCAGCGACGGCACGGGATATAGCCGCCAGAATGTCTGGCATGGCGTCCATGTTATGCAGAGTGGTGCGAATGGGTTGTCTGCCTGCTGGTTTGGAATCCAGGCGGCTTACGCTCATTTCTCCCCATTCCATGAGCTGAAGCGTTCGCGGAATAGGGGTGGCGGTCATGACCAGAATGTCTGTGGCCTGTCCCTTGGCGCTCAGATTCATGCGTTGCTTCACGCCAAAACGGTGCTGCTCGTCAATGACGGCCAGTCCAAGGTCCGCAAACGTCACGCCTTCCTGAAACAGGGCGTGAGTTCCCACAATGATTCGCGCGGTGCCATCGGCAATGGCCGCCAGTGTCTCGCGGCGTGCTGCGCCTTTGATCGTCCCGCTCAGATAAACGCATTGCGTGGGACAAAGTCGGGACACTGTCTCGAAGTGTTGGCGTGCCAGAATTTCCGTTGGCGCCATGAGGGCCGCCTGGGCACCGGATTCCACGGCTTGAAGCATGGCATTCATCGCGACAAATGTTTTGCCGGCGCCCACGTCTCCTTGCAGAAGACGCATCATGGGAGCAGTGGCCGCCATGTCCTGACGGATTTCAATGATAGCTGAAGACTGGGCCGCCGTGGGCTTATGACCAAAGCGACGATTTAGCTCTGCCTGGAGTGCGCCCGTGCCTGGCATGCTGCGGCCCATCCGGCTGCGTGCTTTGAGGCGAGCCAGTCCAAAACAGAGTTGGTCAGCGAGAAGCTCATCCGCAGCAAGACGGGAAAGTGCGCGCTCTCTCACCGGCGCCCATTCGACATGAGCAGGAATACTCTCCGGGGCCTGCAGGATATGCAGCGCCTGTGTAAAAGCTGGCCAGCGGCGCTTTTGGACAAGAGCGTGGTCCTGCCATTCTGGAAAATCGGGCAGAAGCGTCAGGGCAGCGCGCATGGCTTTGCGCACGGTGTAGGGAAACAGGCCTGCGGTCAGGGGCCAGACGGGTTCAAGTCTGGGAAAGCTGTCACGCTTTTCCCATGTTGTGACGTGATCCGGCTGGGGCATCGTCAATTCCCCCTGGAACCGGCTGGTCTTGCCAGAGACAAGAAGCTCTACCCCAGCCGTTGGGGCAGGCATGTTTTTCTGCTGGAAAAAAACCAGATCCAGCCTGCCTGTATCGTCTTCTGTGCGAATGATGGAGGGTTGGCCGGGGCGTGCAGCCTTGCGGATTGAGAGGACACGGACACGCGTTGTCAGGATTTCTCCGGGTGCGAGATTGTGTCCTGCGGCAACTGTGCGCAGAATACGACGGTCAACAATTCGCTCGGGAAGGGTGAACAGCAGGTCCAGGACGCGCCGTCCTCCTGCGATCTTTTCCAGCAGACTTGCATGTCTTGGCCCGATTCCGGGCAGGGACGTCAGTGGTGCGAAGAGTGGAGCAAGAAAATCTGGAGAGGGCTGTTCGGACTGCATTGCAACGGGCGCTCCCCGGGGCTTTTCTTGGTATGGCAGGGTCTGGAACGGCAGGTATAGGGCAAGAGCAGGATGGAACAAAACGAAACCATGAGCCGTGAAATGCCCCTCACATCCTTTGGTCCGACCGTCTGGGGTGTCCCGGACGGGAGTGTGGCGCTGCTGCTTCGCCAGCGGCTGGCAGAGCATGAAGGGCCGTTGCTGCATGTTGCGCGGGACGACGCTGCTGTTGCGGCTCTGATGGACATGCTGTCCTATCTGATGCCGGAAGTTGAGGTTCTGCGTCTGCCTGCGTGGGACTGCCTGCCTTACGATCGTGTCTCTCCCAACGCCGCTCTGGTTGCGGAGCGTGTTGGAACATTGTGTCGCCTGCTGGAGCCGACGAAAGCCCGCCGGATTGTTCTGACGACCGTGCACAGTCTGTTGCAGCGCGTTCCACCGCGATCGGCTTTCAAAGGCCAGTCCATCAGTGTGGCTACGGGTGAAATGCTCGATCAGTCTCTCCTGATCGAAGTTCTTGTCGCCAATGGCTACACGCGGACTGATACAGTCATGGAAGCGGGTGAGTTCGCGGCGAGGGGCGGCATTTTCGACCTTTTCCCTGCCGGCGCACCAGACCCTATCCGCCTCGACCTTTTCGGCGATGAAGTCGAAAATATCCGTGCCTTTGATATCGCTACTCAGCGCTCGACAGAAAAGCTTGCGCGTTTCGAGTTACGACCTGTCTCGGAGTTCTCGCTCAGTCCAGAGAGTATCAGTCTTTTCCGAACGGGATGGCGCGATACGTTTGGGCCATCAGCTGCATCTGACACGCTTTATGAAAACGTCTCTGACGGGCGGCGTTATCCGGGTCTGGAGCACTATCTGCCGCTTTTCCATGATGGCGATGGCCACCAGATGGAAACGCTGCTGGATTATCTGCCAGACGTTGCAATCAGCTTCGACAGCCATGCACCGGAGATTTTGAAAGCCCGTCTGGACATGATCGCCGACCACTATGAGGCGCGTCGTGTTCCTGTTCGTGATGGCGAGATGCCGTATCGGGCGCTTCCGCCGCATCGTCTCTATCTGGACCAGCATGGCTGGAATGCCATGCTCTCCAGGGCGCCATCTGTTTTGCTGAATGCATTTGGCAAGCCGGATCTGGGAGAAGGCGTAGAGGCCGGAAGCCGTCCCGGACCGCTTTTTGCCCGGGCCAAGGACGGGTCTCGCGAGGGTGTTTTTGAAGCGTTTGGCAAGCAGGTTGAAGAGTGGGCGCAGTCTGGGCGCCGCACGTATGTCACGGCCTGGAGCCGTGGCTCGCGGGAGCGGATTGCCCATCTGCTTCAGGAACATGGTGTCGGCGTTGAAAGTTATGACGACTGGCCGTCCGCAGCAGGCATGTCCCGCGGGACAGTTGGTCTGCTCGTTCTCGGGCTGGAGCGTGGGTTCGTTTCAGATCGTCTGTGTTTTGTGTCTGAACAGGACCTTCTGGGAGAGCGTATTTCCCGGCCGCCCCGTCGCAAGAAGCGTGGTGAACAGTTCATTTCTCAGGTGGGCGAGATTTCCGAAGGGGACCTCGTTGTTCATCAGGAATACGGGATTGGGCGCTATGTCGGGCTTGAGACCATCCGCGAAGGGCTGGTTGCGCATGACTATCTTTCCATTCTGTATGATGGAGAGCAGCGTCTTCTTCTGCCGGTAGAGAACATCGAACTCCTGAGCCGGTTCGGGTCGGAGCAGGCCAGCGTCCAGCTCGACAAGCTCGGTGGTACGGCCTGGCAGGCTCGTAAGGCTAAGATGAAATCGCGCATCCGCATCATGGCGGGTGAACTGATTCGGACGGCAGCTGCGCGTGCATTGCGTGAAGCTCCGACGCTCGCGCCGGCAGAGGGACTGTGGGACGAATTCTGTGCCCGCTTCCCGTTCGTGGAGACGGAAGATCAGTCCCGTGCCATCGCTGATGTTCTGGAGGATATGAGCTCCGGTCGCCCGATGGACCGTCTGGTGTGTGGCGACGTCGGCTTTGGAAAAACCGAAGTTGCCTTGCGTGCTGCCTTTGTTGCTGCGCTCTCAGGAATGCAGGTGGCTGTTGTTGTTCCGACAACGCTTCTGGCTCGTCAGCATTATCGTGGCTTTGTGGCGCGATTCGAAGGTCTGCCAGTTCGGATCGGGCAACTGTCACGCATGGTGACCCCCAAGGAAGCGACAAAAGTTCGCGAAGAGATGGCGGATGGGCGTCTGGATATCGTCATCGGGACGCATGCCCTTCTGGCCAAGACGGTTTCTTTCGAACGTCTGGGCCTGCTGATCATTGATGAAGAGCAGCACTTCGGTGTCTCTCACAAGGAAAAGCTCAAGGCCCTGCGGGAAGACGTGCACGTCCTGACACTGTCAGCCACGCCGCTGCCACGTACGCTCCAGTTGTCCCTGTCCGGTGTGCGGGAAATGAGCCTGATTGCGACGCCGCCGACGGATCGTCTGGCAGTTCGCACGTTTATTACGCCGTTTGACAGCGTCATGATCCGCGAAGCGATTCAGCGTGAGCGTTTCCGCGGTGGGCAGGTTTTCTGTGTGTTGCCGCGACTCGCTGATCTGGACCGGATGGCAGAGCGCCTGGCTGAGATTGTTCCGGATGCGAAGGTCATTCAGGCGCATGGACGTTTGACGCCGACCGAACTGGAACGCGTCATGACCGAATTTGCCGACGGCAAATATGACATCCTGCTTTCCACCAATATCGTGGAGAGTGGTCTCGATATGCCCAGCGTGAATACGATAATTATTCATCGGGCAGATATGTTTGGCCTGGGGCAGCTTTATCAGCTTCGCGGGCGTGTGGGGCGCGGTAAGCAGCGTGGCTATGCCTATCTGACCTGGCCGCAGACGAACCCATTGTCGGCCGCTTCTGAAAAACGTCTGGAAATTATGCAGACGCTCGACTCACTTGGTGCTGGCTTCACATTGGCGTCGCACGATCTTGATCTTCGGGGTGCCGGAAATCTGCTGGGGGATGAGCAGTCCGGGCATATCAAGGAAGTCGGGATCGAGCTGTATCAGCAGATGTTGGAAGATGCCGTTCTGGATCTGCGTCGCGAACGTGGTCGGAAGGCGGAGGAAGAAGACAGCTGGACGCCGAATATTATCCTCGGATTGCCTGTGCTGATTCCAGACACTTATGTGCCTGATCTGCCGGTTCGGCTGGGGCTATATCGGCGTATTGCGTCCCTGACCGGAGAAGCGGAAGTCGAGGCCATGCGCGCTGAACTCGTGGACCGGTTCGGATCCTTGCCGCCAGAGGTGGGGAATCTTCTGGACGTCGTGCTCATCAAGCGTCTTTGCCGTGAGGCTGGTGTGGAGCGTCTGGAAGCCGGGCCAAAGGGTATGGTGCTTCAGTTCCGCAAGAACCGGTTCCAGAACCCCGCCGGGCTGATCGACTGGGCGACTCGTAAGAAGGATTCGGGCGTGAAGATCCGCCCCGATCAGAAGCTGGCCATTATTCGCGAAATGACGAACGCTACCCGCATTGGCTTTGCGAAGAAAGTAACGACCGTTCTGTGCAAACTCGTGCGGAAACTGGAAGACGCAGACTAAGCGTTTTTCCAGTTTCCGCAGTGGCGCTCAGGGAACGGCGATAGGGAGCGGAATACGGTTGACCGTCGCTACGCCGCCCTGAAGGGCAATATCCCATGTGGTGGTGTCGCCGCTCTGGCGTCCCATCAGGCGGGCAATGGTAAGGGCGGTGACCACTTTGGTTGGGGCTGTCTGGCGAATGGCCTCGATCAACTGCGCAACATTGGTGATGCTGACATGGGTGTCTGCGGTGGATGTTGCAGCTGACGAGCCGATCTGAATGGTTCCTGTGCCATCAACAGTGCTGCTTCCGGAAATGGCATGCAAGGCGTTGATCGTGATCTGCTGTGAGGAGCCGGAGAGGCCGCTTACGGACAGATCGGCGGACAGGGACGACGGAATGAGTGGCTGTTTCGAGTCGTGAATGCCTGTTCCATTGACCTTGATGTGGAGCTCAGGGCTGGTCTGGACTGCGTTGATCGTCGCGTGCTGGATGGTCATTGTGTGACCGGGGCGGGACAGTTTTACGCTGCTCCATGAGGCCTCGGGCGTTCCTTCATGGATGTTGTGGACTGTAATCGTGGCATCCTGTCCCTGACAGGCCGGGCTGATACCGCCGCGGAAAGCACTCAGTGCTGCATAAGCGGCTGTTGCATTGAACTGTTCCAGCTTAGCTTCCGGGACAGCGCCTTTGGGGTCTTTCAGGGTGATAGGCCCGATATCGAGGCCGATGCCGGTTCCTGTCAGGGTGGCGTGCAGGCCTGATGCTGAAAAGCCGTGGGCAGCAGCTTGGTGGCCGTTCAGGGAATAGGTGAAGCAGGACGCAGGAATGTTCGGCAGCGTGTCTGCGAGAGCAGATGACGCAAAGGAAGGCAGAGCCGTCGCTAGAGCTGTTATGAGAAGGGTTTTAAAAGACATCATGCCCTCAATGCTGTGGTGTCTGATCTCTCAGACAGAAAGACTGTTAAGACTCTCTTAGGATTATGGAGAGACAATGGTTCCCCATAATCCTTCCTTGCGGGTGAGTGTGCATGTCTTCGTCCATTTTCGCCATGCCAGCGGTGCCGCAATACCTGTCCATCGTGAAAGACGAACAGGCCTCCGTGAACCGATGGGAAAAGACCAGTTCATCTTCGCAGCAGGCATTGACGGCGTTCAAGGCTGAGGCGTCTTCCATCACGACGCCTGATCAGCTTCTGAAGAATTACAAAGCGCTGAAAGTCGTTCTTGGCGCCTATAACATGTCTTCCAATATTGATCAGACGGCCGTCCTTAAGCAGCTCATGACGCAGGACCCTACGTCTTCCAAGTCGTTGGCACAGAGAAGCGGGAATGCGTCCTGGAAAGCGTTTGCGACCGCGTTTTCAGACTGGTCGACGTCTCCTCTCTCGTCAGAAGACACTTTGTCTAAAATTGCCCAGAATTACCTGACGAACGGGTATGAAAGCAGTGTTCAGGACGAGACGCCGGGCCTCGGGGACGCTCTTTATTTTACCCGAACCGTCACGTCAGACATGAAGCTTTCCAGCATCATGGCAGATCCGAAACTGTTGAAGGTGGCGGAAAAAGTGTGTGGGTTCGATACAACCCAGTTTGGCGCACTGGATTACGACCAGCAGGTTCGACTGCTGGGGAACAAGCTGGATCTTTCACGTCTTAGTACGTCCCAAGGCGTGCAGCGGTTTGCTGAACAATATCTTGCGCTTCTGCAAATCAGCCCTGAAGCATCCACGACGCCTGCCAGTATGCTCACACTTTACGGAAGTGGAGGGACATCGGACGGTATTTTGTCCCTTTTTACAGGAAGCAGTAGCAGTTCCTCGTCATCGCTGTATTCCGCACTTCTCTGACCCGATTGCGTGACATCCTGAGAGGAGGCCTGTATCGCGGCTAGGGAAACGTGGCAGCGAAAAGGATCTCTCTTCATGGCGGGACTGGACCCTGAAGACTGGAGCGGCATTCGTGCCATGGGGCATCAGATGCTGGATGCTCTGTTTGACCGCATGGAACATGTCGGGGAAGGCCCGGTCTGGCGTCCTATGCCGCAGGCAGCCAGGGATGAGCTGAGAACAGGCTTTCCTGCCGAAGGGACCTCTCTGGAAGAACTGCATGAGCGTTTCACAGAGCTCGTTGTTCCCTATGGCAATGGTAATACTCATCCGGGTTTCATGGGGTGGGTGCATGGCGCCGGAACACCCGTCGGGATGCTGGCAGAAATGCTGGCGGCCGGCATGAACGCCAATTGTGGTGGCCGCAGCCATGCCGCAAATGAAGTCGAGCGCGAAGTTGTCCGCTGGGCTCTTTCCATGGTGGGTATGCCGGAAGATGGGTCGGGCTGCCTCGTGACGGGCTCGTCCATGGCCAACTTCATCAGCATCATTACGGCCAGTCGGGCGCGTGATCCATCGTTGCGACGGCATGGTGTTGGGCAGAGCAGAATGGTTGGATACGCCGCGACAACGGCCCACGGGTGTCTGCCTCGTGCCTTTGACCTTGCTGGCTTCGGAAGTGAGGCTTTGCGCCGTGTTCCGGTGACGGATGATCATCGGATGGATCTTGCGGCACTGCGCCGAATGATCGCCGAGGACCGCCAGAGCGGGTTGGTGCCCTTCATGGTAGCCGGAACGGCCGGAACGGTGGATTGTGGGGCTATTGATGATCTTCAGGGGATCGAGGCTATCGCACGGGAGAACGGCCTCTGGTTTCATGTGGATGCAGCTTTTGGGGCGCTGGCCTGTTTGTCGTCACGTTTCAAGGCGCAGCTTTCCGGCATTGAAAAGGCTGACAGTCTGGCATTCGATTTTCATAAATGGGCACAAGTCCCCTACGACGCGGGCTGTGTTCTCGTGAGAAATCGTGAACTTCATGCGGCGGCGTTTGCTCAGTCGCTCGACTATCTGACGCGTGAAGCCAGAGGGCTTGCGAGTGGCGCGCCCTGGTTCTGTGATTTTGGGCCAGATCTTTCACGTGGGTTTCGGGCGCTCAAAGTTTGGATGACGCTGGGCCATTATGGCTCACAGCGTATGGGGCAGATGGTGGAAGAATGTTGTGACGTTGCACAGCATCTTGCGCGCTGCGTGCAGGCCACGCCCGGGCTCGTTCTGCTCGCGCCAGTAACGCTGAATATTGTCTGCTTCGGAATAGAGGGCCTGTCAGATCAGAATGTTTCCGAGCTGGTGCAGGATTTGCATGAAAGCGGTGTGGCGGCCCCATCCACAACGCGGATCAACGGTCGGTTGGCGGTGAGGGCGGCGATCGTTAATCACCGCACCACGACCGCCGATACCGACCGTATGCTGGATGCCGTTATCGCACTCGCCGCTGACCGGCGGGGGTAAAGAGCTCACTCAACTGAGCCATCATGGTGCCGCCGAGGTCTTCGGCGGAACTGATGGTTACGCTGTGTCGATAGTAACGCGTAACGTCATGGCCAATACCAATAGCCAGAAGCTCCGTGTTCCGATCGCTTTCGATCCGCTTGATGACCTCACGCAGATGGTTTTCAAGATAGTTATGCGGATTGGCAGAGAACGTACTGTCATCCACAGGTGCACCATCTGAAATCACCATGAGGATATGACGGTGTTCCGGACGCCGTTTCAGGCGCTTCCAAGCCCAGAGCAGCGATTCGCCGTCAATGTTCTCCTTGAGGAGACCATCACGCAGCATGAGGCCAAGGTTCTTCCGGGCCCGGCGCCAAGGTGTATCTGCATCTTTGTAGATGATGTGACGCAGGTCATTCAGGCGTCCCGGCTCGGGTGGGCGCCCATTTTTCACCCATTGCTCCCGGCTCTGACCACCTTTCCATTGACGCGTCGTGAAGCCCAGAACTTCGACTTTCACGCCGCAGCGCTCCAACGTGCGGGCGAGAATGTCGCCGCATATTGCAGCGGTTCCAATTGGGCGACCACGCATTGAGCCTGAGTTGTCGATCAGGAGTGTGACGACCGTATCGCGGAACTCCATTTCGCATTCATACTTGTACGAAAGCGGCATGGTAGGGTTCGTGACGACGCGGGAGAGGCGCCCGGCATCGATGATGCCCTCTTCCTGCTCGAACTCCCAGCGGCGTTGTTGCTGAGCCATGAGCCGCCGTTGCAGACGATGCGCAAGACGAGAAATCAGGCCCTGAAGTTGAACAAGCTGCTGGTCGAGCTGTTGGCGTAGCCGGTCCAGTTCGTCCGGGTCACAGAGGTCAGCAGCCCCAACTTCTTCATCGAACCTTGTGGTGTAAGCTTTATAAGTTGAGCCGCCGCCGATGGCCGTGCCTTCACCTGACTGATCAGACGGACCCGCAGCTTCTTCCGAACCTGTCTCAGGGGAATCAAGCGCGTCAGAAGACGTCTCTGTCTCGCCTGTTATTCCGCTTTCACCACTTTCTGGCTGATAGCCATCTTCCTCATCAGGGTCATCGCCTGCAGGTGTCTGCTGATCTTCTTGCGGAACCGCGGCTTTATCTTCGGAAGGCTGTTCGTCTTCAGATAGATCGTCTGAAGGGGCCTGTTGTTCGATTTCCTCTGGTAGTTCTGTGAGCTGGCAGGCACCGAGCAGATGCGTGATCGCGCGTGCGAAGGCTTTCTGGTCAGATTGCGTGACAGCCATTTCCGCCAGTGCGTTTTTGGCTAACGGAGAGAGGGACGCACGCCAGGCTTCCAGCGCCGGGCCAGCCTGCGAAGGGGTATGCTCTCCTGACATGGCCTCCCGAGCTAGCAGGCTCAGAGCCATGGCGGCAGGCATTTCGTCCTTGGTCGCCATGCGGTTACATCCAGCTTCGGCACACTGCTGGATGACACGCTGGTCAAGATTGGCACGAACGCCGGCCATATGGCGGGAGCCGTAAACTTCACAGCGCGCCTGTTCGAGGACGTTAAACGCCTCCTGAGCTTGTGGCTCTGGAAACTGCGCGTTCAGGCCACTCTTGTGGTAGCGCAGCTTCAGCGCCGCAGCATCGGCCGCTCCGCGAATTTTCTGAATTTCGCGGTCGTGCATGCTGCGGGACAGGTAGGGCAGTTGCACGGCATCAGGTGCCGGCGGAGCGGGCAGCCTATTGCCAACAACCGCACCCTGAAAATCCACGCTCTGTTCAGGCGTGCCGCCCATGGCGCGAAGGGTTGCGATTGTGGCGCGGCGGAAACCTTCCTGACGGTTTTCGTCAGGAGGGGAGTTCTTGGGCGCGGACAAGGTTTTTTACTCCACCGGGGAGGTGTTGAAACAGCGCTGGTAGTATTCCGCGACAATGCCGCGCTCGGCTTCGTCACACTTGTTCAGGAAGGTGAGACGGAATGCGAATGCGACATCATTGAAAATATTGAAGTTCTCAGCCCAGGCAATGACAGTTCGTGGGGACATGACTGTGGAGATGTCTCCGGCCATAAAACCCGAGCGTGTCAGGTTGGCCAGAGCGACCATACGTTCGACCATCTTCGTCTTGTCCTTGTCTTCCGTACCGATTTTCAGCTTGGAGGTGACAATCGCAACTTCCTGTTCAAGCGGCAGATAGTTCAGGGTCGCGACAATGTTCCAGCGATCCATCTGGCCCTGATTGATCTGCTGCGTGCCGTGATACAGGCCTGTCGTGTCACCAAGGCCAACGGTATTTGCGGTCGCAAAGAGTCGGAAGGCCGGGTTGGGACGGATCACGCGGTTTTGGTCCAGAAGGGTAAGGTGACCTTCTGCTTCGAGAACGCGCTGGATCACGAACATCACGTCCGGACGGCCTGCGTCATATTCATCGAAAATCAGCGCACACGGATGCTGCAGGCACCAAGGCAGCAAACCTTCACGGAATTCCGTTACCTGCTTGCCGTCGCGCAGCACGATGGCGTCCTTGCCGATGAGATCAATACGGGACACGTGGCTGTCGAGGTTGATACGGACGCAGGGCCAGTTCAGGCGCGCAGCGATCTGCTCAATGTGGGAGGACTTTCCCGTTCCATGGAAACCCTGAACCATTACGCGGCGGTTATAGGCAAAACCCGCAAGAATGGCGCGCGTCGTGTCTTCATCGAACTTGTAGGATGGATCGATGTCAGGGACGTGCTCTGTCCGGACGGAATAGGCTGGGATCTGAAGATCAGTCTTGATGCCGAAGACTTCACGCGAAGACACCGTGAGGTCGGGCGCACCAAGAACACTGGTTGGGACCGCAGAACTTTCGGCGGTGGTGACGGTTTCCGGGGCGTCGATCGTCGCGAAATCACTCATGAGACTGGCGGACTTTCATTGAATTCAGGAATGTTCTGAAAAGATGGGCCTTTAGGCTCTATTCTTCCAGAGAGAAAATCAGGAAACGAACTCTGACTCGCGACTGAAATGCGTTTTCAGCACGGCGTACGCGGATCCAATGGCCTTGAAACGCTCTTCAGCCTGCTTGTCGCCAATATTCGCATCAGGGTGGTGACGGCGGGCAAGGGCACGATATCGGCTTTTGACGTCATTCAACGACACGGGCCATGTCAGGTCCAACGTTGCGAGAGGCAGTCGAAGCGGTTCTGGTGGGCCATCAGCTGCGGCGCGCTGACGCGCACTGTCCTTGGCGCGCTGGGCTCTGTCGCGGCGGCTGGCGCCGAGAATATCCAGAGGGTCCAGAACATCTTCTTCGTTGAATTCGGCTTTCTGTGCTGTACCAGTCCCAAGTTTCCACGAAGGGCGCTGCCACGACGTGTCAGCTCTGAGCTGGGCTTCGATCTGGGCCGGTGTCATGCCGCGATAGAAGTCCCATCGCGCGTTATAGTCGCGAACGTGTTGAAGGCAGAACCAGAAGTAGGACCGCAGGGCATCGCGCCCGCGGGGAGCACGGTAGCCGGCAGGCTCCGCACAGCCTGGATGATCGCAGGTCTGGTCTGGTGCCTCTGGATCGGGGTCAAAAGCCCGATGTCTGGTAGATTTACGCTGCATGGTGTCTGATATGGGCAATGTGAGCCGTTTGATGCAAGCGGACAAACCAAGTCGGATTTAATTGACCATGACGCAGCCCCTCACCAGACGGGATCGAATAGCTGAAATTCTCCAGCGGGAACTGGCGCCGAGCGTCCTTGAAATTCAGGATGACAGTGCCCGGCATGCCCATCATGCAGGAGCAAAAGCTTTGGGGAGTATGGGAGAAACGCATTTCAATGTCGCCATCACCAGTGCGAAGTTTGACGGACTGAACCGGATTGCCCGGCATCGCTTGGTGAACGGATTGCTGGCAGGAGAGTTTGAAACAGGGCTTCATGCCCTGTCTCTTGTTCTGCACGGAGAAGCTACTCCATGAAGCGTGCACTTCTAGCTCTTCTTTTTCTGTCTGGCTGCGCCACGAGTGGGTACGGGCATCTCCCTGCAGACCAGCAGGCAGACGTTCATAGAATTGAAACCTACATGAACGGTGTGACCGGGATGCAGGCGTCTTTCAATCAGACTGGCCCTGATAATGGGGTCAGTGCCGGACGATTCGTTTACATGCCCGGGCATCTGCGACTTGATTACGTGACGCCGCACACAATGGAACTTGTGGCCGGGGATGGTCATCTGGTTCTGGATGATATGGATAGCGGGGCTGTGACTCATCTGTCCCTGAAGCGGAACCCATTGGGGCTGCTGCTTCATTACCCAATCCGGTTTGACCAGGGGATCCAGGTGACGGATGTGCGACGCGGCCAGGGGTCTCTTCAGGTTTCGGTCGCAGAAGCGGATAACCCTTCACAGGGACTGCTGACACTCCAGTTCTCCGACACCGCCGGAAAGCTCTTGCTGATTGGTTTGCAGGGTGTGGATGCCCGGCAGAACCATTTCAGCGTGTCTCTGGGGAATATAGCGGAGGGGGTAACAGTGACCCCGACCGTTTTTACTCCGCCCGGGGGGTAGTACCGAAATGCCCGGGCCACGAAAACGCCCCCGCCCGCAACAGGGGGTCCATGGATACAGTTGGGTTGTACCGACTGTGACTGGTGCGGCCGAAATATACGATTA